>JAJPZL010000039.1:0-1485 GCA_021204375.1 Bacteroides sp. | reverse complement strand
ATAATCCAGGAACAGAGGACCGGAATAGGTACCAGATTCTTTAGTGGTATTGCATAAGAAAAAAGTAGTTTCTCCCATTAAAGGAACAGAAAGAATCTCTTTATCTTCGCCCTCATAAGGGTCAACCAGGAATTGAGCATCTGTAGTACCCAGGCTATATTTCTGAAGAGTTACCTCTTCCAGCACTCCGGCTTTTGAATAACCGACAAAGGCCATATTTTCGTAACAGTTATTCTCAATACGCCCTGAAGTAGTGCGGTTTAAAGGTGTCTCGTAAGGAAGAGAGATAAAGAGCTTCTGATAGAGCTGAAGCGTATCTGTAGGATACAAACCGTTAGCAGGGGCATGAGAAGAAATATCATCATAGGCTACCCACGAATTTTATAATCTACCGAATTTAAACGGGCCTTATACTCTATGAAGTAATTAACTTCGGTGGCAAAAGTACCATTAGTAGTCTCATAATTAAAGGTAGTGGTAATGGTTATCACATCTCCGTTGTCGTTGAGTACCGGATTTCCATTATCATCAATCGAATCCCGTTTTTGCTGGGCACGTCCAGAAAGCATGATATCGTAATCTTCTCCATATGGACTGGCCCACAAAGGACGATAACGAGTCAGGAGTGTATTTTCATCCAGACATCTGTTAAAGTCTTCTCCTTCGATAATAATACTCTTGATCTTATTCTTCCTGAGTTTAATATCTACTCCTCTCATCACCTTTACAGTTCCATTGGAAGCTGCATATTCGGTAAGAGTGGTGGCTCCGGTAAAATCAACTTTTACTCCACTGACGGCGCTCTCATTACCGGGCAAAAAGACCAGATCCTGAATTAACTCATCAGTACTGAGAGAGTCTGCCTGTGACTGGCTGAGCTGTTGCATATACCTGGCATACTTATCCCGAATGGTACGGAAGTTTTCATTTTCCAGAATGACAAACTCGTACGTCTGGCCTTCATCCGAAATATCAAACTTCTCAAAGAAATGGTTGTAAGCTACTCAAAGCGTATCGTAAACCGGAAGACTGGTAACAGGATCTACACTGGTTTGTATACTCTTTTCCATATCCATGATACTGCCACTGTGGAAAAGAAGGGTATCTACTTGCAAATAGTGTCCTTTTACACTCTCCAGAAATTCCAGAATATTCATAGCGGGTTCTACAACTGCAGTGACCGGATGAATAATACCATTATCACAAAGTATATTACCCACTGAAGTACTAAAGTTAAATGGCGAGAGGTTTAGGTTCTTACCATTAACCATCTTCAATGTACTGAATCCGGCAAGAGTTTCAGCATTATAAGATAGATAAGCGATATGATGCTTTATAAGTTCTAACTTTTCTTCTTTTCTTTTAGAGGTATAAGAAGATTATACTTCATTAATAGGAGCCAGCAAGGTTAACTCGTTATCAGTGGTTAACAGGCTGTCATACCATACCTCTGTAATCATAGTATAAAATACGGATAGATTATCC
>JAJPZL010000052.1 GCA_021204375.1 Bacteroides sp. | reverse complement strand
AATAGGGACTGATCATCCTCATCTGTGTAGGTTTGGCCGGATTAGGAACATACAGGTACTTTTTCTCCGACGGGTATCAATTTAAAAAGCAAGACCAACCCTCCTCTACTCCGACTCCCACCGTACGTGGAAATGAAAACCGGGTATTAAATGTGAATGGGCTGATAGTGAGGAAACAATCTCTGACAGATGAGTTGGCAATTTCCGGAAGTACGGTTCCGGATGAGGAAGTAGACCTCGCTTTTGAAACCTCCGGTAAGATCACTGAGATCAACTTTACGGAAGGTTCTATGGTTAAAAAGGGGCAGTTACTGGCAAACGTAAATGATGAACCTCTGCAAGCATAACTTCAGAAACTGGAAGCACAGGTTAAACTGGCAGAAGACAGAGTGTTCCGTCAGAGTGCTCTTTTAATTAAGGATACAGTCAGTAAAGAAGCTTATGAACAGGTAAAAACGGAATTGGCAACCCTGAACGCAGATATTGAACTGGTAAAAGCGAATATAGCCCAAACTGAACTGAGAGCCCCCTTTGACGGTATTATCGGACTGCGTGAGGTAAGTGTGGGTTCGTGTGCTTCTCCTTCTACCTTTATAGCCAGATTAACAAAGATATCTCCTTTAAAAATAGAATTCCACGTAATTGAACGTTATGCCAGCTCTATTTATAAAGGAATGAAACTAACTTTCCAGGTAGATGAAAAACTTTCAGTTTTTAATGCAACAGTATACGCTACAGACTCCCGGGTTACCGAAGACACCCGGACGCTGGCTGTACGGGCCCTCTATCCCAACTCAGACGGGTTACTGTTTCCCGGACGCCATATAAGCGTTAATCTTAAACTAAATGAGATCTCCAATGCGATTGCTATTCCTACAGAGGCGATCGTCCCCGAACTGGACATAGATAAAGTGTATCTGTATAAATCAGGAAAAGCATAGCCGGTAGAGGTCACTACAGGGCTACGTACCGATGCTCAGGTACAGATCGTAAAAGGTATCCAGGTAGGAGATACGATTATTACTTCGGGGACGTTGCAACTACGTACCGGCCTGAATATAATCCTTGACCAAATTGATTAAAAGGAGAGACCATGAATATTTCAGAACTAAGTATACGAAGACCGGTTCTGGCCACTGTAATGACCATTATCATCCTGATGTTTGGTCTTATTGGGTACTAGACACTTGGAGTACGCGAATATCCCTCGGTCGATAATCCGATCATCTCTGTTACCTGTACCTATTCAGGAGCCAATGCAGATGTAATTGAGAACCAGATCACGGAACCTCTAGAGCAAAACATTAACGGTATTCCGGGGATCCGTTCTCTCTCCAGCGTCAGTCAACAGGGACAATCCAGAATTACCGTAGAGTTTGAACTTTCAGTTGATCTGGAAACCGCGGCTAATGATGTACGCAACAAAGTATCACGTGCGCAACGTTATTTGCCACGGGATTGTGATCCTCCTACCGTAACGAAAGCGGATGCTGATGTAACTCCTATCCTGATGGTAGCGATCCAGAGTGATAAACGTTCGCTTCTTGAGCTCAGTGAGATTGCAGATCTTACGCTGAAAGAGCAATTACAGACCATACCTGACGTAAGTAGCGTAGCCACCTGGGGAGAAAAAAAGATATTCTATGCGCTTATGGCTCGACCCGGTGAAGATGTCCGGATACGGCGTTACTCCCATTGATGTGAAAAATGCGGTTGATAGGGAAAATGTAGAATTACCTTCCGGAAGTATTAAAGGAAATACGACTGAGCTTACCATCCGCACACTGGGATTGATGCACACAGCCAAAGAATTCAATGACCTGATCGTGAAAGAGGACAATAACCGCGTAGTACGTCTGAGTGATATCGGTCGTGCGGAGATTGGAGCACAGGATACCCGTAGTTATATGAAAATGAATGGTATCCCCATGATAGGGGTAGTGGTTATTCCGCAACCGGGAGCGAATCATATTGAGATAGCGAATGCTGTATACGATCGTATGGAGATGATACAAAAAGATCTTCCGGAAGATGTTCTTACTAATTATGGATTTGATAATACCCGTTTTATACGTGCTTCCATTTCGGAGGTAAAAGAGACGGTTTATATAGCCTTTATCCTGGTAATTATTATTATTTCCTTTTTCTGCGCGACTGGCGTGTAACCCTTGTACCTTGTATAGTTATTCCGGTATCACTGGTCGGCTCATTCTTTGTTATGTACATAGCCGGATTCTCTATCAATGTACTCTCCGTGTTGGCAGTAGTATTGGCAGTAGGACTTGTGGTGGATGATGCGATCGTTATGACAGAGAACATCTACATTCGTATTGAAAAAGGGATGAATCCTAAAGAGGTCGGAATTGAAGGATCAAAAGAGATTTTCTTTGCTGTGATCTCTACTACTATTACGTTGGTTGCCGTATTCTTCCCGATCGTATTTATGGAAGGAATGACGGGGCGGCTCTTCCGGGAATTTAGTATTGTTATTTCGGGAGCTGTAGTTATCTCCTCATTTGCAGCATTGACATTCACACCCATGCTTGCAACCAAGCTTTTAAAACGTAAAGAGAAACAAAGCTGGTTTTACCGGAAAACCGAACCCTTCTTTACAGGACTTAACAGATTGTATGAGAGATCCATGACTGCCTTTCTAAAGATAAGGATCATTGCAATACCTATTGTACTTATTACTTTCGGCATTATATTCTATCTCTGGAGTTATATTCCCTCAGAGATGGCTCCCCTGGAAGACCGTTCACAAATTACAATATCTACCCGGGGTGCAGAGGGAGTTACATACGAATTTATCAGGGATTATACAGAAGATATTAACCTGCTGGTAGATTCGCTGGTACCTGATGCAAAATACATAACAGCTCGTGTATCCAGTAGTAGTGGAAATGTGCAGGTTGCTTTGAAAGATATTAATGAACGTGATTATACTCAGATGGAAATTGCCGAGAAAATATCACGTGCAGTACGGACAAAGACCAAAGCTCGTTCTTTTGTGCAACAACAAAGTACTTTCGGAGGTCGCCGGAGTTCTATACCTATTCAGTATATACTACAAGCTACTAACCTCAGTAAACTGGAAGAAGTGTTACCTCCTTTCATGGAAAAAGTGAACAGTAATCCTACTTTCCAGATGGCTGACGTAAACCTGAAATTCAGTAAGCCGGAGACCCGTATCTCCATTAACCGCGAAAAAGCGACTTTGTTGGGAGTGAGCACCCGCAATATTGCACAAACTCTGCAATATGGTCTCAGTGGTCAGCGCATGGGATACTTTTATATGAATGGTAAACAGTATGAGATCCTGGGTGAGATAAACCGGCAGCAACGTAATAAACCGGCAGATCTGCGTTCCATTTACATCCAGAGTGATAAAGGGGAAATGATCCAGCTGGATAATGTGATCACTATGGAAGAAGGAATTACCCCACCCCAACTATATCGTTATAATCGTTTTGTTTCGGCTACTGTTTCGGCAGGGCTTGCCCAGGGTAAAACGATCGGACAAGGCCTGGATGAGATGGATAAAATCGCCAAAGAGGTACTGGATGACACCTTCAGGACTGCCCTTTCGGGTGACTCCAAGGAGTTCCGGGGCAGTTCTTCCAGTCTGATGTTTGCTTTTATACTGGCCATTGTACTGATCTACCTGATCCTGGCAGCTCAGTTTGAAAGTTTTAAAGATCCGTTCGTGATCATGTTCACCGTTCCGCTGGCTATCGCCGGAGCTCTTATATTCATGTATTTAAGCAACCAGACCATGAATATTTTTAGCCAGATCGGTATTATCATGCTTATCGGACTGGTAGCTAAAAATGGTATTCTGATCGTAGAGTTTGCCAACCAGAAACAGGAAGCCGGCGAGAGTAAATATAATTCGATCAGGGAGGCTTCCCTGCAATGCTTACGCCCGATCCTGATGACCAGTGTTTCCACGATCCTGGGATTGGTTCCTCTGGCACTGGCCAGTGGGGAGGGTGCCAACGGTCGTATAGCCATGGGGACTGCTGTTATATGAGGATTACTCGTTTCTACGTTAATGACCATGTATATTGTTCCTGCCATGTACAGTTATATTTCGACAAACCGCAACAAAAAAACTGAATAAGACTTCTTATGAAAAGTATATCACTAGAACATATTATACCTGTAACAGGCAGATCGTTCCTGCTTGTTACAGTACTTTTACTGGTTCAGACGCTACAGGCCCAGCCAAAGCAGTTACCGGATAAAGAGTATACCCTGCAGAAGTGTCTTCTGTACGGACTTGAAAACAATTATTCAGTACGCATAGCCCGGAATGACGAACAGATCGTACACAATAATGTAACCCTGGGAAATGCGGGATTCCTGCCAACACTGAATCTTTCTGCCGGAACGAATGGCAACGTAGACAATACGGAAACCAAAATACGGGAAACCGGGAATACCAACAAAGTAACCGGCAACTTTGACCAGACTTATAACGCGGGGTTAACCCTCAACTAGACTATTTTTAATGGCTTCCGTATATTAACCAATTACGAACGTTTGAAAGCACTGGAAAAAATAGGCGAAACCAATACCCGGATCGCAATGGAAGCTTTTGCAGCTTATATCATAGCGGAATATTATAACTTTGTACAACAAAAGATCCGTTTAAAAAACCTGCATTATGCGGTTACGCTCTCCCGGGAACGTCTGCGTATTGTAGAAGAACGTTATAATATCGGAGATTTCTCCCGCCTGGATCTATTACAAGCCCGAGTGGACTTCAACGAAGATAACTCCAAATACATGAAGCAACAGGAAGTATTACATACTTCCCGGATCCGCCTGAATGAAATGATGGCTAACCCGGATGTTGACGAACCTTTTATTATCCGTGATTCCCTGATCGATGCCAACGAAACTTTAATTTTTCAGGAATTATGGGACGGTACTATGGAGACTAATGCTTCCCTGCTCAATGCAGACAGAAACAATATACTGACTGCGCTGGATATGAAAGCGGTGAATGCACGCAATTATCCTTATCTTACTCTGAACAGTGTGTACGGATATACCTTTAATAAATACGAAAGCGGCACCTATGTAAACCGACAGAATCTGGGACTTAATTTCGGTGTAACACTTGGATTCAATATTTTTGACGACAATCGCGGCCGGGAACGAAAAAATGCAAAAATTGCCATTGACAATGCCCAGCTACAACGGGAGCAACTGGAACAAAGCCTGCGGGCCGATCTCCATAATCTCTGGCAGGCCTACCTTAACAATATTGTTATGTTAAAACTGGAACGCGAGAATGTTGTAGCTGCCCGTGAAAATGTAGAAATAGCGATGGAAAGATATATGCTGGGAGACCTGGCAGGTATCGAGATGCGCAAAGCACAAAAGAGTTTACTGGATGCAGAAGAACGTATTCTGACTGCCGAATACGATACTAAACTGTGTGAAATTTCCCTGTTGCTTATCAGCG
Organism: Bacteroides sp.; assembly: GCA_021204375.1. Lineage (GTDB taxonomy): Bacteria > Bacteroidota > Bacteroidia > Bacteroidales > Bacteroidaceae > Bacteroides. The sequence goes on along the minus strand of JAJPZL010000052.1, from coordinate 1,227 downwards.
GGCAGATCCTGACTTATCTGGACTAAAATATATTTAATCATGAAGAGAAAACTTTTCCTGGGAACGTTATTATGTTCCCTATGTATGTTGGGCTTTGCTCAAAGTGAACCCGATTATCGCAAAAAACAGCCTTACAAGAACTGGGTAAAACTGGTTCCTAAACTAACGGACGACTTCTATTCCACCCGGGAGGCTAGACGCATAGCAGATAATGTACTATTATATCAACTCAACAGTGGCGGATGGCCCAAAAACATCTATATACCCCGGGAACTTACCGAAGCAGAAAAAACAGAGGTGATAAAAGCCAAAGCCAATGTAGATGAAGGTACGATTGATAACGATGCTACCACCACAGAATTTATTTCCTGAGCAGAGTATACAATGCAACAGGAGAAGAACACTACCTGGCAGCTGTAATGAAAGGGATTGATTATCTTTTTGAAGCCCAGTATGATAATGGAGGTTGGCCCAGTGCTATCCCCGTACGGGAAGTTATCACGTACAAATCCAGTATAACGACGATTCCAACATAAATGTACTGGAATTAATGCGTGAAATATATACCGAAGGTTCCATTATTCCTTTTTGCCTGACTCCTATAAACAAAAAGCCAGGATAGCCTTTCATAAAGGAGTAGAGTGTATCTTAAAGACACAGATCAGAAGAGATGGAAAGCTAACAGCCTGGTGTGCTCAATATGACCCCGTAACCCTGGAGCCGGCCAAAGCCCGTGCCTACGAGTTGATATCACTCAGTGGTCAGGAGTCTGATAATATTGTTCTTTTCCTGATGTCACTGGAAAATCCTTCTCAGGAGATTATAAATGCCATTGAAGGAGCGGTGGCATGGTTTGAAAAAACAAAAATAGAAGGAATAAAAAAGGAGTATTTTGCCAACGAAGAAGGAAAAAGAGATTACCGGATGGTTCACTGTGACGACTGTCCCCCCAGCTGGGCACGCTTCTATGAAATAGATACGGATACTCCTTTCTTTTGCGACCGGGATGGTATAAAGAGGTACGACCTTTCAGAAATAGGGTATGAACGGCGTAACGGATATAGTTAGTATAATAACGACGGCCTGAAAGTATTCAAAGGATACGAAAAGTGGAAAAAGAGAAATAAACTCAACTAAATAAAAAGACCGGAGGTACTTCTCCGGTCTTTTTTTATAAATGATTATCCGCATAATGTCCTATTATAAATTCTGGATTTGAAGTCGGAG
>JAJPZL010000245.1:3908-6720 GCA_021204375.1 Bacteroides sp. | reverse complement strand
GATATGGGTTGGTATAAAGAATGATAATAGTGATTGTTAGATAGTAAAAAAAGAAGAAAGAAACCGTTAACTTTACCCCATATAACGGTTTCTTTCTTACATAGTTGTTTAGCAGTACATCGCTAAAATAGCTTCATACAATTCCTGTTTTCCGCTTGTCTGCTTCGGTTCACCGTTTTGTTTAGCATATGCAACGAGATCTTCCAGGGAGAGTTTTCCCTCTTCAAACTCTTTTCCTTTACCACTATCGAAAGAGGCATAGCGATCGGCCACCATCTTTTGATAAGGAGACTCATTCAACAACGCAGCGGCAGATTCAAGTGCACGTGCCATAGCGTCCATACCGGCAATGTGGGCAATAAAGATATCTTCCAGGTCGGTAGAGTTACGGCGTGTCTTGGCATCGAAGTTGGTACCTCCGTTCCCCAATCCGCCGTTACGGATCACCTGCATCATAGCCTGTACCAGTTCGTACTGGTCGATCGGGAACTGGTCGGTATCCCAGCCGTTCTGATAATCTCCGCGATTAGCATCGATAGAACCCAGCATACCGTTGTCCACAGCCATAGCCAGTTCATGTTCAAAAGTATGACCTGCCAGGGTAGCATGGTTCACTTCGATATTAAGCTTAAAATCTTTGTCAAGGCCATGAGCTTTCAGGAAACCGATCACGGTTTCGGTGTCTACATCATACTGGTGTTTAGTCGGTTCCATCGGTTTCGGCTCGATCAGGAAAGTGCCTTTGAAACCTCGTGAACGGGCATAATCACGGGCAATGGTAAGCATCTGTGCCAGGTGCTCTTTCTCCCGTTTCTGATCAGTATTGAGCAGTGACATATAGCCTTCACGGCCTCCCCAGAACACATAGTTCTGTCCACCCAGTTCAATGGTAGCATCAATGGCATTCTTGATCTGCAGGGCAGCACGGGCTACTACATCAAAATCAGGATTGGTGGCGGCACCGTTCATATAACGTTCATGTCCGAAAACATTGGCTGTGCCCCACAACAGTTTAATACCTGTCTCTTCCTGTTTTTTCTTAGCATACGCTACGATCTCTTTGAGGTTAGCTTCATACTCTTCAATACTGTTGCCTTCGCTCACTAAGTCTATATCGTGAAAACAGTAATACTCAATACCGATCTTCTGCATAAACTCAAAGCCGGCATCCATTTTATCTTTGGCAGCCTGAATAGTGTCAGCGCTGGTAGCCCACGGGAAAGATTTGGTACCTCCGCCAAACGGATCGCCTCCTTCAGCACACAATGTATGCCACCACGCCATAGAGAATTTAAACCAATCTTTCATCTTTTTACCGTTCACCTCTTTTTCAGGATCGTAGTAACGGAAGGCCAACGGGTTTTTACTCTCTTTACCTTCAAACTTGATTTTTCCTATACCAGGAAAGTACTCTTTTGTTGCCATAGTTTTTCTAATAAGTAATTATGTGATTAATATTAATAGGTCAAAGCTTTTAATTTTACTCTTATTACAGGTTACAGGATTGATCTTATCTGCTCATGGATTTTTCCAGCCGCACCTTCCATCTCTCGTAAGCATCGGCATACTCCCGGCGTTGTGCTACATTAGGCTCTATTACATCCAGTTTCTCCAGCGTAGTAAACGCTTCGTTGTTATCTTTATAGATACCCGCACCGATACCCGCACCTTTGGCAGCACCGATGGAACCATCCGTATCATACAACTCAATAACCGCTCCGGTCACTTCGGCCAGTGTTTCCCGGAAGATAGGACTCAGGAACATATTGGCATGGCCGGCATGGATCTTTTGTACCGGTATTCCCATCTCTTCCATAATGTCAATTCCATATTTGAATGAGAAGACAATACCCTCCTGGGCAGCCCGGATCACATGTTGTTTCTCATGCAGGTTAAAGTTGATCCCCCGGATGGAGCAACCAATCTCTTTGTTCTCAAGCATACGCTCCGCTCCGTTACCAAAAGGCAGGATACTGATACCACCACTACCAATGGGCGCCTTCGAAGCGAGTACATTCATTTCGTTGTAACTGATCCCCTCGAGAGCGATATTCTTTTTTACCCATGAGTTGAGAATACCGGTTCCGTTGATGCACAGGAGTACCCCTAAACGGGTCTGCTCCGGCGTATGATTGACATGGGCAAACGTATTTACCCGTGATTTCGGATCGTAGTTTACTTCGCCGTTCACCCCGTATACAACTCCCGAAGTTCCTGCCGTAGAGGCAATCTCACCCGGATTGAATACGTTCAGGGACAATGCATTGTTGGGCTGATCCCCTGCCCGGTAGGTAATAGGTGTTCCCTCATGCAATCCCAGTTCTGCGGCACTCCGGGCGTTCACTCTACCCTGCTCGGCAAAAGTAGGTGCAATATCAGCGATCAGAGATGGATCAAATCCATAATAAGCCATCAGGAAACCAGCTACCCGGTTGTTCTTGAAATCCCAGAACATTCCTTCGGAGAGGCCTGAAACCGTTGTACAGATGGTACCGCTCAGCTTCATGGCAATGTAATCTCCCGGAAGCATGATCTTATCGATCTTTTCATAAATTTCAGGTTTATTTTCCCTGATCCAGGCCAGCTTGGAAGCTGTAAAGTTACCCGGAGAGTTCAGCAGATGCGAAAGACACTTCTCTTCCCCAATCGTTTCAAAGGCTTTCTGTCCGTAGGGCACCCCTCTGGAGTCGCACCAGATAATAGCCGGACGCAATACCTGCTGGTTCTTATCCACACAGACCAGTCCGTGCATCTGGTAGGAAATACCAATGGCTTTGATCTCACTGCCGCTTACTCCCGATTCACTCAGAAT
>JAJPZL010000245.1:0-3891 GCA_021204375.1 Bacteroides sp. | reverse complement strand
CCCACCACGCCTCAGGATACTGTTCTGCCCATCCGGCTTTTGCCGCTATAATATTCATTTCGATCTTCGGATAAAATGCAGTAGCGACACATTTGCCGGTCTCTGCATTTACCAGACTCGCCTTTACCGAAGAACTTCCAATATCATACCCTAATAAGTACATAACTATCTCTTATTTATTATTACGATTAAACGACTTTGTGGTTCCGTGCACCTTTTTATAGATCTTCTTATCGAACTTATAGTAACGGGCTGCCCGGTGCGGTACCCCTTTCTGACGCTCTTCCAGAGGAACAATATACTCCATCATAGCTATCTTTTTGTGGAAATTCCGTACATCGAACTGACGGTCATAGACCAGTTCAAAGAGAATGCGAAGCTCGGATGCAGTAAATTTACGCGGCAACAGATCAAACAGTACAGAAGGATGATACTCTACATACTGACGGATATAGGTAAGCGCCTCCGCAATGATCTGTTCATGGTCAAAAGCCAGGTTCCTTATCTCTTTCCACTCTACCCAGCAAGCTTCATATTTATCAGAAAGCTGGGTAAGCTTCTTATCTATTTTTACCATAGAGAGATAAGCAATGGTCACAATCCTCTCTACCTTACTGTTCAGGCGGTGAAAACGTTCCAGCCAGTTCACATCTTTCGGATTGTGAGTACGGTTTTTAGAACCGAAAGCCCGAAACTGGAGCAGATTCAGGTTTTTAATACCGGTAAGCTCATACAGCACACGCCCCGCAGCCTCATCCAGATCTTCATCATCATAAATAAGACTTCCCGGAAGTTTCATGTCATTGTATTCACTGCCCGGCTCTTTACCCACCTGTTTTACCAGCAACACCTTCATACACTCTCCGTCAAAACCTACGATCACGCAGTCAACGGAAACATTTGGATTGATCAAGCCATTTTTTGTTATTTCGTTCTTCATGCTGTTTCTTCATATCCGGCGACAAATATAGAGAGTAATCTGAAATCCGCAAGAAAATATTTCATTATTTTTTTATGCTATAAAACACTATTTATCAATTATATAAATTATCATATCCGGTACAATATGAAAAGACATCATATCTTCCTGTATACAATATGTATTTTCCGGTAATATCCTTCCGGAGTAATTGTACTCTCTACAATTAGCTTTTCAGGGTTACAGATCAAACATTTTACCCCCTTTGATCATTTAAAGAAAAAGGGAGGTTATTGTACTCTTTTTATTTCGTTATATTTGCTGAATATAAGATGCGCTTCGGATAATCTGAAATAAATTTTGCTTGTCTCTCAGCTTTCATTATATTTGCACTTTACTAATTTACCGATGAAAATAGAAGACAATATAAAAGAGCATCTGCAGAAAGTACGTCAGCTTTCGCCGCTTGTTCACAGCATTACCAATTATGTAGTCATGAATAATACAGCCAATGCACTGCTGGCTGTAGGGGCCTCTCCTATTATGGCTCATGCCGAAGAGGAGATAGACGAAATGGTAGCACTATGCGGAGCCACCGTTATCAATATAGGTACTCTCGATCGTTTTACCATTCCCGCTATGGTAGAGGCCATCCGGAAAGGAAATGAGCTGGGTAAACCCATTATCCTGGATCCTGTGGGAGCCGGAACCACCACCTTCCGTAATGAAGCGTTACGAAATATCCTGGAAGCAGAAACACCTCAGTTTATCCGGGGAAATGCTTCCGAGATCATTGCTTTAAGTGGTAGTAAAAGTAACACCAAAGGGGTAGATAGTGTCGATTCGTCGCTGGCCGGCAGGCAGGCAGCGCGTAGCCTAGCCGAAGAGTATGGGTGTATAGTTTGCGTAAGTGATGAAACAGATATTATCACCGACGGAGAAAAAGAGATATGGATCCATAACGGCTCTCCCCTGATGACTAAAGTAACCGGCCTGGGGTGTACCGCTACTGCCATACTGGCAGCTTTTGCAGCCGTATCGGACGATCCTCTGACAGCCGCCGTATCTGCAACAGCCCTGATCGCCATCTGCGGAGAGATAGCCGCTGCCAAATGCCAGGGACCCGGAACCCTGCAACTCTACCTCTATGATACCCTCTATACCATCACTAGTGATGAACTTGTCTCCCATTTGCGCATGGAGGTTGTATCATGAAACTCTACCTGGTAACCGACGAAGAACTTTTGTTGGGAAAAGAGCTCTTCCAAACGGTAGAAGCCGCTGTAAAAGGAGGAGTTACGATGGTACAGTTACGGGAGAAAAACTCTTCTACCCGTGATTTTATCTGCAAAGCCATCCGCCTGAAAGAGATCCTGGCACCTTACCGGGTTCCCCTACTGATCAACGACCGTATAGACGTAGCCCTGGCAGCCGACGCAGACGGCGTTCATATCGGACAGAGCGATATGCCTTACCAGCTGGTAAAGAAATTACTGCCCGCCGGCAAAATAGTAGGCCTATCGGTAGAAACCCATCAGCAGGTACTGGAGGCCAATCAGTTAAAGGTAGACTACATTGCAGCCAGCCCCGTATATGTCACAACGACCAAAACCGATACAATTACTGAATGGGGCCTGGAAGGCATCCGATGGATCAAATCCGTCAGTCGCCATCCATTGGTAGGGATCGGCCGGATGAACAAAGAGACCATTCCGGATGCGTTCCGGGCCGGACTGGATAGTGCAGCCGTTATCTCTGCCATTATCTCTGCTCCCGATCCGGAGAAGGCTGCTTCGGAGTTGAGCGCTCTGGTCAATCCTTTATAAACTGAACATAAAAATATCCCATATATGAAAAATATCCCATATATGAAAAAATATCCCGTTATATTAAGCATAGCCGGTTCAGACAGCAGCAGCGGAGCCGGTATACAGGCCGACCTCAAAGCCATTTCCGCACTCGGTGCTTATGGTGCTACGGCTATTACCGCCATCACCATACAAAACACCTTAGGTGTACGTGCCATCCATCCGGTACCTCCCGAATTTGTCAAAGGACAAATAGAAGCAGTCATGGACGATCTCTCTCCCGATGCTATAAAGATAGGAATGATCAATGATATTGAAATTGTGCGGGTGATTGCCGGAGCCCTTAAAAAATACCGGCCTGCCCATGTGGTCTTTGATCCGGTAATGATCTCTACCAGTGGCAGCAAACTGATCAATGACGATGCCATTGCCGTGGTTACCAGCGAACTGATGCCCTTTACCGACCTGATTACTCCCAACCTGGATGAAGCCGAAGTGTTGATCGAAAAAAAGATCACCAACCTGGATGATATGAAAGCCGCAGCCCGTTCCTTACTGAATTACGGTAGTAAATGGGTACTGGTAAAAGGGGGACACCTTCAGGGAGAGATTATGTACGATGTACTCCAGGGTAAAGAAGGCGATCCGGTTATCTTTACCGGAGACTATATTGAAAGTAAAAATGTACACGGTACGGGATGTACCCTCTCCTCCTCTATTGCCACTTTCCTGGCTTTGGGAGACTCCATGCCCAAAGCAGTAGAACAGGCCAAAGCTTATATTACGGGAGCGATCCGGTATGGAAAGGATGTTAAGGTTGGTCATGGTAACGGGCCGCTGAATCATTTCTGGAAACCGGTACCGATGATTGTTTATGATGGGGAGTAATTTGTTTTTTTTGAGGAGTATAATCGGGGAAGTAGCCTTTAAAGAATCTGCTTTTCTCCCTGGAAGGGATTTATAGGTAGCCCACGGCCGAGCGAAGTGAACCCCCGGGTATAAATAATCTCTATGCCAGGAACGACTCAGGAAACCTCCCCTAAAGAAAAAAGATTTATTATATATATATATATATATATATATTATTATCCGCAAGGCCCGCTGTACGATTTTGTGTCCAGGCATTTTTTTAGATAATTATCAATGATTGACCCTCAGACTAAA
>JAJPZL010000267.1 GCA_021204375.1 Bacteroides sp. | reverse complement strand
TATTTATATTAATCATCACACTCTGCAGTATAAGGATAGATTTCATATCCGGGAGTATTCTTATAAACCCATGTACCATCACCGGCAACTTTAGGCCATACCTGGTCTTCATCAACCTGAATAAACTGTAATATATCAAAATGTGTGGAACGGGGTGTATTCAAAGCATCCATTCTGAGTATATGACGTCCGGTTGAAGAGACACGAATGGTACCCAGTAAAGATCCATGAAAGGTATTGAAGACCTGGAAAGTGGGACTTGTTGTGTAACTCTTCTTGTTTTCCTGTAATAATTTATCATCATCGGGTACACCGCCTGTTAAGCCACTCCCTATATCATTATAGAGATTCACGACATTCATAATCTGATCTTCTTCGCCTGTTTGCTTAAAAGAGGCACGGATATTCGTACTGGTTTCAGGGACTGCTCTACGAGTACAGAACCAGACATTATAAGTACCCTCTACCAATAAAGGTGTAGTAAATTCTATCCATGAAAGATTAGCAGTACTAATACGAAAATCCAAACAGTCTCCATAGGCATAAGAATTTCTTAAGTCATCTGTCCAGGCATAACAATTGTAAGTCAAAGTTAAAGAAGGAAACTCTACTTCCGAAAGGTCATCACTCGTAAATCCGACTCCAGTAGTTCCGGGTTTACGAAAACCTTTTAACGCTCTTATTTCCGGTTGATCTGCTAAATCAAAATAGACCCGGTAAGCTTTCCGGTTTTTGATCTCAAGTTGTCCCAGGGCTTCATGAATTACCCCATTCAGGTAAGTAAGATCCGTATAAATACTGTTACGATCTACAGGTATGCCATCTTCGTCCAGTTCACCCATTTTAAACTCATTTATCAGGATATTATCTCCATCCAGGTTAAAAGTCAATACCTGATTGGAGCCATAGGTAGAGAATGCCGAAGCATAGAGCATATCGGTTACATATTTGCGCTCCGGAACACAATGATACTGAACAAATTTAATAACAAAGCGGCATCATCAGTTACATCCGGTGTATTTCCCTGTAAACGCTCCAGAAGTGCTGGGCGGGTATCAATTCCCAGCTCACGGAATATTTCATTACACTGAAGAAAATAAGAATAAAAAACAGCATCTCCGGTTTGAGAAAGTACCTTATCAAATCCGGTATCTCTAATAAGTTCTTTCATAATGGAGAATTCCACATCCGGTAAGGATTCAATCGTTTCCCAAACTGTTTGAAGGGCTTCCTCCAAGACATTATCAATCACATGAATATAGCCGTTCCCCAGAGAGATATCCTTTTCTATAATCCGGGCCTGGCGGTTTACCTCTATATATACATCTCCACTTGTATCATTCTTTGTAGCTACAGTTAAATATTGATTACGAATGGTAGCAGAGATAAGACGTCCATCTACAAAATCACTGATTGCCAGTGTGTCATTCACTACATGAATGCCTACAAATGCCTGGGCTTCTTCTTCAGATATACTTTCTATGGTTACACCCTTCTCTTTGAGAAATTCCTGAACCGCATTATTGGTAGGAACAAAGCAGGTATAGGTACCATACGCATATAGCATACCCCGATAATCTGCCTTATCTACCAGAGAGAGAAAATCAGTCAGACTGTTTGCTTCATCCTCCATATATTCATCGATCATAGGAATCTCCGAAGTACAGTACACAGATCTCTCTAATTCATCTTTACAGGAGAGGGTGACTAAAAGAGTAATTCCTGCCAGCAGAAATATTACCCGGTACATATATTTTTTAATGATAAGTTGACTCTTTTTCATACTATATATTGTTTAATTAGCATAAAATTCATTTTGAGTAAGGAGCGGATTAGACTCTATCTCACGTTGCGGAACCGGGAAATAGTGACTATTGTAACTACGGAATTTTGTCTGAAGTGTATAGACTTTTTCAGCAGGAGCACTCCGTATCACGGATTCCAGTAAATAGTTCAGATTATTGCCTGCGTAATTATCCCGTTTGGCATTACGGAGCAGATCATACCAGCGTTTACCTTCATAAGGAAACTCACGGGCACGTTCCTAGAGAATAAATTGCTCCAATGTTTTACCGTCAAAGTTATCATCAGTACTGATCAGATCCGTAGAATCGACTGCATTACCCCGGTTTCGGACTAACTGTAGAGCTTGTAATGCTTCCTCGTAATAACTACGATTTCCACTCTGTATTCCAAGTTGTGTAAGAGCCTCTGCCTTTATCATGTAGATCTCGGCCAGGCGATAGATAATAAAATTACCTGTTATTTCCAGTTCTTCCCGGGAACTCCCTTCACGTTCACGTCCGATGTATTTCCAGATATATCCCTGACGTACACTCATACCCTGGCGTATATCGTAGTAACATCCATCTCCTGTATTGGTGGAGGGGTAAATGTATTCGGAAAGTGTACTGGTATTGGCGGATAATTGTCCGTTGGTCTGATTCATTATTTTCCAGAAAGGATTTAATTTTTCGCTGCTATACTGAAACTCGAAAATACTTTCTACACTGTTCCCATTTACATACAGAGACAGAAACATATTGTCTGCATCTCCTTCATTGGAATGATATATAGTGACATTATCTTCTTCTGTAATCCCTTCTATAATCTCTTCCTGGTGGTTTACCGGTATTAAGGCAAATTATCCGAAATTAATAATCTGGTTACATTGTTCCACACATTTATCATACTGTTCATTCCACAGATAGAGATCAGCCAGAAGAGCCTTTAACATCCAGGCTGTTATCCGACCCTTATTCTGAGCTACATCCGTATTGCTGTAAGAGAAAGGTAGTTTTTCATTACCAGAGAGATTCAATGCCTTGAGATGCGCAATAAGAGTAGTTAGAATCTCTTCTTTAGGACTTTTAGCCAATGAAAGTGTTTGAGCACTGTTTGTATAGGGCTTCAGTGAAAAAGGAATATCTCCGAAAGACCGGACCAGGTAAAAATACATTAAGCTACGGATCGTAATGGCCTGTGCCAGATATTCATCGAGCAATTTCTCTGTAAAAGACTCATCATTTTCATAAGCTAAGTGTGAATATTCAATAAGAGTATTGCAGAGATTAATTGTTTTATAAAAATGCTGCCAGCCATTCAAAGTGTCATTATCAGCTGCTATCTCACCTTCAATAATGCGTGAAAAACGGTCAGTCGGATTCCGGGGGAAATCTGCGATCATATCGGCACGAAGTTCACCAAAAAGAAACATGGCTTCTCCCAGTCCGTCACTGATCAAAGAGGCATAAATTCCATTCATGGCAGAGTGTACATCTTCTTTGGTCTTCCAGTACTCTTTAGCAGGAACTCCATCCTCAGGCATCAGATTCAACCATTCATTACAACTGGTCAGTACGAATAGCTGAGCCATCACTAAAAGTGATACTATATAGTTAGTTATTTTCATATTTATACATTTTTAGAATGTAACATTAAAGGTGACAGTGAACTCCCAGGAACGTGGTATACGTGCATCATCATAGCCTATTGCGAAAGGATCACTGTTACTCATGGAAATTTCCGGATCCTGTCCGGTATATTTAGTCCATACATAGAGGTTATTTATCAGCAAATTTATATAAGCTTCCTGCAAAGGAGTTTTACTTAAAAATTACGGTTAACCTGGTATTTCAGGGATAAAGATTTAAAACGCAGGAAAGAGCCATCTTCAATAAAACGATCGGAACCCAGGTAGTTATAGCCGGTATTATAGAGGGCCCGGGGTAAAAGATCAGAAGGAGCTTCCGCCTCACTCTCATACTTATGGCGCCACCGACGAAGAACGGCTGTACTCTGGTTATCGAAATTATATATCTTTTCCAGGTTCATTTTGGCCCGGTTTACCACTTTATTTCCATAACGGAAATTAAAGTAAGCATTTAGGGTAAAGTCTTTATAACGGATCATAGGACCAAAACCTCCGGTAAATTTAGGTGTGGAGTTACCCAAATAAACAATACCCTGGTAATCAATATTACCATCATTGTTTACATCCGTATAACGGGCATCCCCGGGCTGGAATTCATAGTCAATACTTGGATATCCAAAACGCATTTGGACCGGAACGCGTTGTCCTTTTTCATCGTATGTATAAATCTTATTACCATTTTTATCACGGGCAATTGTCTGGTCTTTATTCAGGTATACTCCGTCATACATATATCCGTAGAAAGAGCCCATGGGTTGATTAACCTCAAAACTACGTATATAATCTCCCTTGGAAAGGCCGGTACCGGTTTCCATCGGATATAGTTCGGAGATCTCACGGATATAATTTTTATTCTGGGAGATATTGAAATTAAAACTGACCGTGAGATCAGGCATACGTACCGGAATTGTATTTACCGAAAGTTCCCATCCCTGGTTATCCATAACATCTACATTCATATCTACTTTAGTAAAACCGGTACTGCTGGGAATATCCAGGTTATAAAAGAACAGATCATTGGTTCGTTTTTTTATAGAACTCCAGGTCTACATTAATACGATTATTAAAAGCTGCAAAGTTAAGACCGACATTCTGCTGCGTAGTACGTTCCCAACGAAGGTTGATCTGTTCCAGATTATAGAGATAAGTACCCGATTCGCCCAGATAAGGGTAATCATAGACATTATAGATACCTACATGGGTAAAATCGTACTTGGGACGGGAACCGTTTATCCCGTAACTGGCACGAAGGCTGAGTTCGTCCAGCCATTTTTCAGACCAATTCATAAAGGGTTCGCTGGAAACACGCCAACGGGCAGAAACACTGGGGAAAGTTCCCTAACGATAATCGGAACCAAAACGGGAATCTCCATCTCCACGAAGACTGGCATTGATTAAATACCGATCCAGGAAACCATACTGTACAGTACCAAAGAAGGAAACTGTACGGTTACTGGATTTACTTGAACCTACGCCTACAATACTGGAACCATTTACACGGGAAGGATTGGAGGGATCCTGCAAATAGGGGCTTGCACTATTAGCGGTAGTAGCACTATATCCCGCTGCATTTTTATCGCTGGTATTGATTCCTAATAATCCCATAAAGTCATGTTTATTTCCCAGGCGAGGAGTAAAAATAGCTTTATTATAAGTAGTAAGAACAAATGCTTCTCCATCATAATCATCGGCCCAGTTCGCCTGAAGTTCACTCCAGGAACGACCCGTAGTAGTCTGGGGAAGAAAGACACTTTTCTTTTCATTCAGTACATCCAGACTTACATCAAACTGATACCGGAACCAGGAGGCAGGACGATAGATCAGTGATAAATTGGAGATAATACGGTCGGATGTAAACTTATGATAGGCTTCATTAGCCATAGCAACCGGATTATAGGGGTTGGAGACTGACTCGTTCCAATAACCTTGTGAAGAAGAAAGGGGAGAAAAGTAATTACCGGTTAAGGCACCGATTTCATTATATTCATAGATACTCATATTGGGCATACGGGTAAAAGCTCCATTACTTACATCATAACTTTTATTCAGGTAAGTAATATAGTTCTGGTCATTCTCGCTGTGAGTATAGGTTATACTTGCCTGAAACTTAATCTGCTCAGAAACATCATAATCTACGTTCAGACGGGTATTTATACGTTGCAGACCTGTTCCAATAATAGTACCTTCATTGTCATAATATCCCAAAGAGAGACGGTAAACCGCTTTGTCTCCTCCTCCTGTTACAGAAAGGTTGTGATCCTGCGCAAATCCACTCTGGGTTACTTCATCAAACCAATTGGTATTCTGACCATAATTGTAGAAGTAGTAAGGTTGATTGACATCGTATGCGAATTCCGGATTACTTATGGGATTGTATAAACTGCCGGAATTTAACATAGCCTCTTGTATCATGGTAGTATACTGGTCACCGGTAAGAGTAGGAATAGTAGAAGGCTTTTGGCATACGGTGCCTTTAAAGGTATAGGATATGCGAGGTTTACCTTTTGTTCCACGTTTAGTGGTAATTTGAAGTACTCCATTGGCTGCTCTTGAGCCATAGATCGCTGTTGCAGCCGCATCTTTTAACACTATAATTTCCTGAATATCATCCGGAGCAATGTTCAACATCTGAGAATATTGTTCTTCATCGGCATTGGAAAAGTCAAAATCAGAAGAGACCTCCGTTTCATACGGAAAACCATCTACTACAATGAGTGGCTGAGAAGAACCGTTAATAGAAGTAGTACCACGAACACGAATGGACATACCTGTACCGGGAGCACCCGAACCAGCTGTCATATCCATCCCGGCAATACGTCCCTGCAAGGCATCGTCAATACTGGCACCTGCCATATTATCAGCAATATCTGACATGGAAATACGGGTAGCAGCTGTAGTAAGGTCGCGTTCATTGACACTCAACATTCCATTATTAACACGTCGCTGAGCCACAATCACTGCTCCTTCGAGCATAAAAGATTCCTCTTCCATCTGTACGTTAACAGTAGTACGGGTGCCTAAAGAGATCTCCTGTTTAACAAACCCTGTATAACTGACTACCAGCTTATCACCCGGCTTTACATCAGCTAACAAACTATAGTTACCATCCAAGTCGGTAATAGCATGCGTAATAATACGCTCGTCCTTATTCATCAGTACCACATTGGCACCGGGTAAACTTTCCTTATCTGTTGCGGAAGTTACTAAACCGCGAATCATAATTCGGGTATTTCCTCCTGCCTGTGCCAGCAAAGAAGACGGCAAAACAAGCAGACAGATTAATAGTATATATATTTTAAAGACTCCTTTCATAGA
>JAJPZL010000131.1 GCA_021204375.1 Bacteroides sp. | reverse complement strand
CGAATCGGTGTCTGAAGGACACCCCGACAAAGTGGCCGATCAAATATCGGACGCTATACTGGACGAACTGCTGGCATTTGACCCCAGTTCCAAAGTAGCCTGCGAAACGCTGGTAACTACCGGACAGGTAGTATTGGCGGGAGAAGTGAAGTCTGAAGCCTATGTAGACCTTCAGGAAGTAGCAAGAAACGTGATCAAGCGGATCGGTTATACGAAAGGCGAATATATGTTCGAAGGGAATTCCTGCGGAGTCTTCTCTGCGATCCACGAACAGAGTGCTGATATCAACCGTGGTGTAGAACGGGAAGACCCGATGCAACAGGGTGCCAGTGACCAGGGTATGATGTTCGGGTATGCAACTAATGAGACAGAGAACTATATGCCACTTTCGCTGGATCTTTCCCACCGTATTCTACAGGTTCTTTCCGATATACGTCGCGAAGGAGAGGTGATGACCTATCTCCGTCCCGATTCCAAATCGCAGGTAACCATAGAATATGATGATAACGGCACGCCTGCACGTATTGATACTATTGTGATCTCTACGCAGCATGATGATTTTGTGCAACCGGAGAGTGACACACCACGGGCCTGGAAAGAAGCAGATGAGAAGATGCTTGCTACTATCCGGAAAGATGTAACAGAGATATTAATGCCCCGTGTCATTGCTTCCATAAAACATGAAAATGTTTTTTCTCTTTTCAATGATGAGATTATCTATCATGTAAATCCTACCGGAAAGTTTGTGATCGGTGGTCCGCATGGGGATACCGGTCTTACCGGAAGAAAGATCATTGTGGATACCTATGGAGGGAAAGGAGCACATGGAGGAGGAGCCTTTTCCGGTAAAGATCCCAGTAAAGTAGACCGTAGTGCTGCGTATGCCGCCCGTCATATTGCCAAGAACCTGGTTGCTGCAGGAGTAGCGGACGAGGTGTTGGTACAGGTATCCTATGCGATCGGGGTAGCTGAGCCGGTCAGTATTTATGTAAATACCTTCGGACGTAGCCATGTAAATATGAGCGACGGTGAGATAGCCTGTAAGATAGGAAATATGTTTGACCTTCGTCCCCGCTCTATTGAAGAACGATTGAAACTGCGTAACCCGATTTATAGTGAAACAGCCGCTTACGGGCATATGGGACGTGAACCCAGGGTGGTAGAAAAACGCTTCGCTTCCCGCTACCAGGCTGAAAAAGTGGTGGAGGTAGAACTCTTTACCTGGGAAAAACTCGATTATGTAGATCGTATCAAAAAAGAATTCGAAATATAATCAGCATAGCTTTACGCTAATTATATAAAGGATCGTCTTTCAGGTAAAGACGGTCCTTTTTTATTCTTGCCATTTTCCCCGGATATATACTCCGTTACCTGTCATTTAATTAATTATTTTTAAAACAATTGTACTATTTCCGTTTTTATTGTTACCTTTACCTCACTTATCAAACAAAGCGAGAAACAGGAATGATCATCTATTTGTTACATACAACGTGCATGTTAACCACGACCCTTTGGGGTTAAGGATCAATACTGTGTTTCTACGTGAATCACGCTTACGGATGTAAGCAAAACTTCCATAAAATTTTATTCAAAAATCTGCTTTTGTTACATACGACAAAAGAAATAAATACTTACATACATGAAAGTAATGAAATTCGGCGGAACATCCGTAGGTTCCGTGAAAAGCATTTTAAGTGTTAAGAAAATAGTAGAGTCGGCCAGCCGACCGGTAATCGTGGTAGTTTCTGCTTTGGGAGGCATTACCGATCAGCTTATCAGTACATCCAGAATGGCTGCGGCCGGAGATATCAATTACGAATCAGAATTCCGGGAGATCGTTTACAGGCATGTAGAGATGATCAAAGAGGTTATTCCCGATACAGAGAGACAGAACGAACTGCAAAAAAAAGTGGGTAAGCTTCTCAATGAACTGAAAGATATCTTCCAGGGAGTATATCTGATCAAAGATCTGTCCGTAAAATCTTCAGATGCAATTGTAAGCTATGGAGAACGTCTCTCTTCCCTGATCGTGGCGGATATGATTGAAGGAGCGAAAGTTTACGATGCCCGTGAATTTATAAAAACAGATTATAAACACTCCCGCCATGTCGTAGATAGCGAATTAAGCAACCGGTTAGTTCAGGATACTTTTAAAGATCTGAGTGATACTGTTGCTGTGGTACCCGGTTTTATCTCTTCGGATAAAGCGAGTGAAAATGTGACCAATCTGGGACGTGGAGGGTCTGATTATACAGCCTCTTTACTGGCAGCTGCCCTGAACGTAGAAGCGCTTGAAATCTGGACAGATGTAGATGGTTTTATGACTGCCGATCCCAAGGTGATCACTTCAGCTTATACGATCAATGAACTCACTTATGTAGAGGCTATGGAATTGTGTAATTTCGGAGCTAAAGTAGTCTATCCTCCTACTATCTATCCGGTTTACCATAAAAATATTCCGATCCGTATTAAGAATACATTCAATCCGGATGCAGACGGTACGGTTATAATCCAGGATGATGGCAAAGGAGCGGGGAAAGCTATTAAAGGGATCTCTTCTATCAATGATACCAGCCTGATCACTGTGCAAGGACTTGGTATGGTAGGGGTGATCGGAGTAAATTACCGTATCTTTAAATCCCTCGCCAAGAATGGGATCAGTGTATTCCTTGTTTCCCAGGCTTCTTCCGAGAACAGCACTTCCATCGGAGTACGGAATGCGGATGCCGATCTGGCATGCGAGGTTCTGAATGAAGAGTTTGCCAAAGAGATTGAAATGGGAGAGATCAGTGAAGTCTGTGCGGAGAAAGGTCTGGCTACCGTAGCTATTGTGGGAGAAAATATGAAACATACGCCGGGAATTGCCGGTAAATTGTTCGGAACGCTGGGACGTAACGGTATCAATGTAATTGCCTGTGCGCAGGGAGCATCCGAAACTAATATCTCTTTTGTGGTAGATTCCCGTTACCTGCGTAAATCCCTGAATGTTATCCATGATTCCTTCTTCCTTTCGGAATACCAGGTGTTGAATGTCTTTATTTGTGGTGCCGGTACCGTAGGAGGAAGTTTGATAGACCAGATACGTTGCCAGCAGGAGACTCTGAAAAAGCATAACGGACTTAAGTTAAATGTCGTAGGTATTGCTGATTATCCCAATGCGCTCTTCTCAAGGGAAGGTATTAACCTAGAAACTTACCGGGAAGATTTAAGAACTCAGGGAATGGAGTGTTCTACTCAGGTACTTCACGACGAAGTGATCGGTATGAATATTTTCAACTCTGTATTTGTCGATTGTACTGCCAGTCCGGATGTAGCCTCGCTTTATAAGGATTTCCTGCAACATAATATTTCAGTAGTTGCTGCTAATAAGATAGCTGCCTCTTCGGCCTACGATACCTATGCTGAACTGAAAGAGATCGCCCGTCAGCGCGGAGTGAAATTCCTTTTCGAAACCAATGTGGGGGCCGGTCTGCCTATTATCAATACGATCAATAACCTGATTAACAGTGGAGATAAGATTCTTAAGATCGAGGCGGTATTGTCCGGTACTCTCAACTATATATTTAATAAGATCGATGCTGATATTCCTTTCAGCCGTACCATTAAGATGGCACAGGAGGAGAGATATTCGGAACCTGATCCGCGTATTGACCTGAGCGGGAAAGATGTGATCCGTAAACTGGTGATCCTGGCCCGCGAAGCCGGTTACAAGGTAGAACAGGAAGATGTGATCAAGAACCTCTTCGTTCCCGATGATTATTTTAACGGTACTCTGAATGAATTCTGGCAGAAGGTTCCTTCGCTGGACGCCTCTTTTGAGGCCCGCCGGAAAGTCCTGGAGAGCGAAGGAAAACGCTGGAGGTTTGTAGCTAAATTTGAAGATGGAGTAGCTTCTGTCGGATTACAGGAAGTGGATTCCAAACATCCCTTCTATGGACTGGAAGGAAGTAACAATATCATTCTGCTTACTACGGAGCGATATAAAGAGTATCCGATGCTGATCCAGGGATATGGGGCCGGGGCGGCTGTAACGGCTGCAGGGGTCTTTGCCGATATTATGAGTATTGCTAATATACGCTAAAGATGAAGTATATAATTATATTGGGTGATGGAATGGCCGACTGGCCTGTTCCTTCCCTGCATCATAAAACACTTCTGCAATATGCCGATACACCCTATATGGACTTATTAGCCCGCATGGGACGTACCGGGTTACTGTCTACGGTCCCCGAAGGATTCCATCCCGGGAGTGAGATAGCCAATACGGCTATATTCGGGTATGACCTGAAAGAGGTATACGAAGGACGTGGTTCCCTCGAAGCAGCCAGTATGGGAGTGGAACTTCAGCCCGGTGATATGGCTATCCGTTGTAACCTTATCTGTGTAGAAGATGAAAAGATCAAGAACCATTCTGCCGGTCATATCTCTACTGAAGAGGCCAATGAATTAATAAACTTTTTACAAGAGCAGTTGGGCAGTGAAAATATCCGTTTTTATTCCGGTATAGCCTATCGCCATTTATTGGTTATTAAAGGCGGTAAGAAAGAACTGGAGTGTACTCCTCCTCACGATGTACCTTTACAGCCCTTTCGTCCTTTATTGGTAAAATCATTGACCGAAGATGCCCGGTCTACGGCACAACTGATCAATGATCTTATTCTTCGTTCCCAGGAGTTACTGAAAGATCATCCGGTCAATCAAAAAAGGATCGCCGAAGGAAAAGATCCGGCTAATAGTATCTGGCCCTGGTCGCCGGGATATCGTCCTGATATGAAAACCCTTTCAGAGATATATCCGAAAATTAAAAGCGGTTCCGTTATATCAGCAGTCGATCTGATCCATGGTATTGGTCGTTATGCCGGCCTTAAGAGCATTGAGGTGGAAGGAGCGACCGGACTTTTTGATACCAATTATGCAGGTAAAGTAAACGCTGCTCTGAAAGCATTAGAAACGGATGATTTTGTATATCTGCATATAGAAGCGAGTGACGAAGCGGGACACGAAGGAAAGGTTAATTTAAAGCTACGTACCATTGAAGATCTGGATTCAAAAGTGATCGGTCCTGTTTATCAAACAGTAAAAGAGTGGGAAGAACCGGTTGCTATTGCTGTACTGCCTGATCATCCTACTCCCTGCGAACTCCGTACCCATACTGCCGATCCTATCCCTTTCCTGATCTGGAAGCCGGGTGAAGAACCGGATAGTGTACAGGTTTTCGATGAAGATTCTGTTAGAGAAGGAGTGTACGGATTGATGAAAGAGAATGAGTTTATCAATGAGTTTCTGAAATAAAATAGACATGAAATATTATAGTACCAACAAACAAAGCGAAAATGTGGAGTTGCAGGAGGCAGTTGTAAAAGGACTCGCTGCCGATAAAGGGCTCTATATGCCGGAACAATTAAAGAAACTTTCCCGGGAGTTTTACGATACTATGCAGGATCTTTCGTTTCAGGAGATAGCTTACCGGGTGGCAGATGCCTTTTTCGGCGAAGATGTACCCGCAGATATTCTGAAAGAGATCGTATATGATACTCTGAGTTTTGATACACCCGTTGTTCATGTAAAAGATAACATCTATTCTTTGGAGTTATTTCATGGACCCACCCTGGCATTTAAAGATGTAGGGGGACGCTTTATGGCCCGTCTTTTAAGCTATTATATTAAAAAGCAGGGTCAGAAAGATGTGAATGTACTGGTTGCTACTTCGGGAGATACCGGTAGCGCGGTTGCCAATGGCTTTTTAGGAGTAGAGGGCATTCAGGTATATGTACTTTATCCGAAAGGGAAAGTAAGTGAAATCCAGGAAAAGCAATTTACTACACTGGGGCAAAATATTACTGCTCTGGAAGTAGATGGTACCTTTGATGATTGCCAGGCACTTGTAAAAGCCGCTTTTATGGATAAGGAACTTAATGAAAAGCATCTGCTTACCTCTGCTAATTCTATCAATGTAGCACGTTTCCTGCCGCAAGCATTCTACTATTTTTATGCCTATGCACAACTTAAAAAAGCAGGTAAAGCCGAGGAACTGGTAGTATGTGTACCCAGTGGAAACTTCGGTAATATTACTGCCGGGCTATTTGCCAAAAAGATGGGTCTTCCCATTAAGCGGTTTATTGCCGCCAATAATAAGAACGATATATTTTATCAGTATTTACAAACCGGAGAGTATGATCCGAAACCCTCTGTAGCTACTATTGCCAATGCAATGGATGTAGGAGATCCCAGTAATTTTGCCCGTGTTCTTGACCTGTATAGTAATTCTCATGCAGCTATTATCAATGAAATATCCGGTGCAACTTACACAGATGATCAAATACGGGAAACGGTAAAAAAAGTCTACAAGGAAACCGGTTATTTACTTGATCCTCATGGAGCCTGTGGATATCGAGCTCTAGAAAAAGGATTGCAACCTCAGGAAACCGGAGTATTCCTGGAAACCGCTCATCCGGCTAAGTTTCTGGAAACCGTAGAAGCTATTATCGGAGAAGAGGTGGAGATACCTGCTAAATTGCAGGCATTCTTCCGGCAGGAAAAAAAGAGTATTCCTGTGAAGCGGGATTTTAACTCTTTCAAAACTTTCTTTATGAGTCTTTAAAGAGATATAGTTTATAAATTACACCTGGAGCCTGTTATAAGTTAAATTATAACAGGCTCCTTTATTTATTATGAAGTCGGTCTGTGAAGAATATTACCGGTAATTTTTAAAAAGATCTTTTTTTATTTGGTGGATGAATTTAATTTTATAC
>JAJPZL010000434.1 GCA_021204375.1 Bacteroides sp. | reverse complement strand
ATAAATTTTTAAAAGATAGTATTTTTCTTATTAAACTTTTTCCGGTTTAACCTGTCAAAGAACCGTTACTAAATTCTAAGGGACAGGTTCATGAAGAAACTATGTATGGCACTTATGCTGGTACTACCGGCATTACTTAATCTGAATGCACAGAATATTACAGTAAAGGGACAGGTAATAGAAGCCGATGATAAAAGTCCGGTGGAACAGGCTACTGTGCAACTCTTTTCACTTCCGGACACTACATACACTACAGGAGCAGCCACTTTACAACAGGGGAGATTTACCCTCAATAATGTAAAGCCCGGCGATTACCTGCTCAGGATCTCTTTTATCGGGTATAATAATGCAGACAAAGTACTGAAAGTGGCACGTTCTCCGCAGACAGTGGATGTAGGAACCGTGGCTCTTTACTCGGATGCTATTTTGCTGGAAAGTGCTGTTATTGTTGCCGAGGCTCCTCCTGTTACGATCAAAGAAGATACCACTGTTTATAATGCATCTGCCTATCGGGTAGCCGAAGGAGCGATGCTGGAGGAGTTGGTAAAGAGACTGCCCGGAGCTGAGATTGATGAGGATGGCAATATTACTATCAACGGGAAAGAGGTTAAAAAGATCATGGTGGATGGGAAGGAGTTCTTTTCGGATGACCCGAAAGTCTCTCTGAAAAATCTTCCGGCCGAGATGGTGGAAAATGTAAAATCCTACGATCGTAAAAGCGATATGGCCCGTATTACCGGTATTGAGGATGGCGAAGAGGAGGCTGTACTGGATCTGACTGTAAAAAAAGACATGAAACAGGGATGTGTCGGTAATATATTCGCAGGGTATGGTAGTGAAGACCGGTATGAGATCGGAGGAAATATGAACCGTTTCAAAGATGATGCCAGTTTTTCTGTGATCGGTTCTTTAAATAATACTAATAACAAAGGCTTCTCTGAATTTGGTGATAGTGGAGGCGGCCAGGGAATGGGCGGAGGAACTGCCGAGCACGGGATCACAAAATCTAAGTCTATCGGCCTTAATTTTGCCAAAGATACGGAGAAATTACAGTATGGGGGAAATGTACAGTACGGACATTCTGATAATGATGCCAGACGAAAAAGCTCTACTGAGACCTTTTTGCAGGATCAGTCCTCTTTTGAAAATAGTATGAATACTTCCCGGAGGCGTAGGGATGACCTGCGGGCTGATCTTCGTTTTGAATGGCGCCCCGACTCTATGACCACTATCATTTTCCGTCCCAGTGCCAATTATGGTCATACCAAATCCGATAGCTACAGTGAATCAGAAACCCTGAATGATAGTAAACAGCCGGTTAATAGTGCTGTCAATGATCGGTATGGTACCAGTGATAACTATTCTGTGAACGGACGGTTACAGATATTCCGGAGATTTAATAAGCCCGGCCGAAATGTCTCGCTGGGAGTAAACTTCGGGATCAGTGAAAGTGAGAGCGAGACCCATTCTTGGTCTGAAACCATGTTTTTCAACTATGATGATCTGGGAGTGTTGGAGGAAGAGAAGGATAGCCTCTCAACGATTGAGCGACGTACGGACCAGAATCGTAATAGTCGTAATTACCGCCTCTCCGGTTCTTATACCGAACCGGTCTTTGCCAAACACTACCTCCAGTTGCGGTATGAGTTTTCCCACCAATACTCTCTCTCCAAAAGTTTAGTATATGATCAGGATACCCTGCTTGCCGGAATAACACCGGATGGCTTTGCTGAAAACCTGAGTAATAAGGTAGAGAACTATTATAATACCCATACGGTAAATTTATCACTCCGGGGTGTTTATCCGAAGATGATGTACAATGCCGGAGTAGGCATGACCCCACAATCTTCACGCAGTGAAACGACCATCGGACCTAATTCCGGGAAGCCTTCTCTTACACAGAATGTAATTAATGTTGCGCCTTCTGCTATGTTCCGGTATAGTTTTACCAAGCAACATGTATTGATGTTTCGGTATAACGGAAGAAGCAATGCCCCCAGTGTAGAGAATTTGCAGGAGATCATTGACAACACGGACCCGTTGAACCTTCAGTACGGTAATCCCGATCTAAAGCCCTCTTTCGATCATCAGTTCTCTTTGAATTACAGAAAGTTTGTTCCGGAGTCTATGCGGAGTTATAACTTGAATTTGTTTTATAATAATACACTGAACTCCATTGCTAACAAGTTGGTATATAATAATGAGACCGGAGGCAGAGAGTCTTATAAAGTAAATATAAATGGTAACTGGAGTACCAAGGGATTCTTCTCTTTCAATACTCCCTTTAAAAATAAAAAGTTTACCTTCTCTTCCAATACCAATGTGGCTTTCAGTGATGCTGTCAGCTATACCAGTGTAACGAACGACCGAAATCAGGATGAAAGCGGAGAACAAGATAGAAATGCGGAGTCTATACTCAGTACAACCCATAATTTCAGAGCAGGCGAAAAGGTTACCGGTAGCTACCGGAGTGACTTGTTTGATCTTTCTCTCAATGCCTCTGTGAATTATAATCTGGCCCGTAACAGCAAACAGAAAAACAGTAACCGTGAAACGTTTGATTATGTATTGGGAGGTAGTACCAATATTAATCTTCCCTGGCGTCTTTACTTCTCTTCGGATGTGGATTACCGTATTAAAAGCGGATATTCCGGTGATTTTGTCAATAATGAGGTGATCTGGAATACACAGCTTTCTAAAAACCTGCTGAAAAACAACCGGGCTATGATCCGTATTAAATATTATGATATCCTGAAGCAACGGTCCAATCTGACACGTAGTATTTCGGAGACCCGGATCAGTGATACGGAATACGATACGCTGGGAAGTTATTTCATGGTGCACTTTGTATACCGTATAAATATGCTGGGAAGCAATGCTCCCCGCAGAGGAGGTCCTGGAGGATTTGACGATGGCCGCAGAGGTTCCGGCGGCGGTGGATTCAGACCTCCCAGAATATAAACGATCAATAGACACTTAATTATATCTGCAGAAAGAGTGCTTCGGACCTGTGTGCCGGGCACTCTTTTTAATTCTATAGCATCCTGACAAACAGTTTTAAAGCCATCTTCCGGAACTTCCGGAATGCTGTAACTGTTCTATATTTAATATTTTGTGTATATTTGAAAAATATCACCACCTGATGGCTATTAGTATGATGATTGACTGGGCCTCACTGGCCAATACAATTGTAACCGAAGCTTTTTACATCCTCTATTTCGGCGCAATTATCGGCACTATTATTGTAGTGCTGCTGGATAATCGCAACCCGGTAAAGACGATGGCCTGGATCCTTGTGCTGATATTCCTGCCGATCGTAGGGCTTATTTTTTATTTCTTTTTCGGACAGAACAGCCGGCGTGAACATATGATCGGGGAGAAAATGTACAGCCGGTTACTCAAAAAGCCCAAAGCCGAATATGAAGCACAGGAGGTGACCCATATCCCTGAACAATATGCTAATCTGATCAATTTTTTTCAATCCACCAATCAGGCTCTTCCTTTCGGGGGGAACCGGGTAAATCTTTTTACAGACGGATATAGCTTTATTACTGCACTAATGAAGGCTATCCGGAGTGCAAAAGAACATATCCATCTGGAGTTCTATATTTTTGAAGATGATCCTGTGGGGCGGCTTGTCAGGGATCTGTTGATGGAAAAGGCCCGTGAAGGGGTAGAGATACGGCTATTGTACGATGATGTAGGATGCTGGAATGTCCCCAACCGGTTTTATGAAGAAATGCGGGAAGCAGGCATTGAAGTAAGAAGCTTTTTGAAAGTCCGTTTTCCGCTTTTTACCAATAAAGTAAACTATCGGAATCACCGTAAAATTGCAGTGGTAGACGGAAAGACCGGGTTTGTCGGAGGAATGAATATTGCCCTGCGGTATGTCCGGGGATTCTCCTGGGGGATCTGGAGAGATACCCATATGTTCATTGACGGTAAAGCCGTACACGGGTTGCAGACGGCTTTTTTGCTGGACTGGTATTTTGTCGATCACACCCTTATTACAGCTTCCCGTTATTTCCCGAAAATTGGTAGTAACGGTTACTCCCTGGTACAGATCGTGACCAGCGAACCGGTAGGGCCGTGGAAAGAGATCATGCAGGGACTGGTACAGGCTATTAGTAAAGCAGAGCGGTATTTCTATATGCAGACACCCTATTTTTTGCCAACGGAGCCTGTGCTTACTGCTTTGCAGACCGCTGCTCTCTCCGGAATTGATGTAAGACTCATGCTACCGGAAAAAGCAGATGGTACTATTATACAGTTGGGGTCCAACTCCAATCTGGCTGACGTACTAAGAGCCGGTATAAAAGTCTATTTCTATCAAAAAGGATTTCTTCACTCTAAAATGATGGTTTCGGACGACCATTTATCTACCGTAGGATCCACCAATCTTGATTTCAGAAGCTTTGAGTATAATTTTGAGGTCAATGCCTTTATGTACGATATAGAGACGGCCTTACGGATAAAAGAACTCTTCTTAGCCGACCAGCATCACTGTATACAACTTTTTCTGAAGAATTGGGAAAAGCGTCCTTTCCGGCAGAAAGCCAAAGAATCTGTAGTGCGTCTTCTCTCTCCCCTATTATGAAAAGAGAGTAAAGTTCACACTTCCGTAGACCTGGGTTTCCACAAAACGGGGGTGGTCGGTAAACGAATGGGTTTTACCATGTTCCAGTACAAAAAGACCTCCCTCTTTCAGAAAACCGTTTTCCAACACAAGATCCGGGAGGGTATCCAGTCCCTTGAGTTCATAAGGCGGGTCTGCAAAGATAAGATCAAACTCATCCCGGTTACGTTTCAGATAGACAAATACATCGCCCCGTATCAGGTTACAGCGGTCGGTCTGTAGCTCTTTCAATACTTTAGCAATAAAGGCTGCGTGTTTCCTGTCTGCCTCTACCGATACCACTTCCCGGCAACCCCGCGAAATTAACTCTACCGTAATACTACCGGTACCAGCAAAAAGATCCAGTGCACGGAGATCATTCTCAAAATCCACCAGATTGGAGAGCACATTGAACAAATTCTCTTTTGCAAAATCTGTAGTAGGCCTTGCTTTAAAGCTTTTGGGCACATCAAATCTTCTTCGCTTATAAATTCCGCTTATAATTCGCATAGTAAAAGGGCTTGCATATCAAAAGGTATTTTACTGGTCGGTTGGCTGCTGATAAAATTATAGCCCGAACATATATTCACAATGAACACCTGTTTAACAAAACGTTTTAATTCTTCTGTAAATCTCTCTTTTTCCATCAATATACCGGCCAGATGCATTTCGTCCCTGACCTGGTCAAAGCCAAGCTGTTTCCAGATATGCAACAGGTAATAGAGGCGATCTTCTATTGCTTTGCAGGTAAATGCATTGGAGAAGAGAAGCTTTCCCCGTTCATAACACACTATATAGATACGATCCTGACAGAGAGTCACAAATATCTTTTTATTGTTCCCCATTCTGCTTTTATCTGCAAAGTATTCGCAGAGAGGAGTCACTGTATGATAGAAAAGGGCTGTCGGAAGCACCTCTTCGATCTCTTTCCTTAAACCTTTGGGAATTCCGAAAACTATTACTACACTGTTTTTCCGTAACAGGTTATAGAGTACGGTTTCCTGTGGAATCACAGGATGGTTCTGGTAAAAAATTACCTCCTGTTGCTCCTCTTCGAAAAACTCTAATGGTACGGTTGTATAACGGAGAGAGTCGTAAACGATATTTATCTTTTTGTAGGTATACTGTAAGCAAGTATACTCTTCCATCAGCTTTTTAAAATTAGCAGTCAGAGAAATATTTGCATTTACCGCATAGTCAAAGAAAAAGACGGAGTGATCATTGATGGGATTATAGATAGAAAAAGAAAATCCATTCGTACTGAGACGGATGGATAATGTATACTGGTGAGATATGGTAAAATCAATCTTATCACCGATTGAATCTTTCATAGAAAATCGGTTAAATTATTCCCAGTTTCCAGCGTTGTTGTTCGGCTGTTCGATAGAACCTACCTGAAGACCCGGATATCTACCCAACTTTGTCTGGTAGTCGATCAGGTTCTCGATCTCCTGTTTGTCAAGACCATCCAGATATACTCTATACGGGGTTTTGGCTTCGAACAGGAAAATCGGAGCTCCCGATTTTGTCGTATCGTTCCTGGTAGCTATTTCAAACTGTTTTCCATTACCAAAAGGAACATATTTTAACGAATCGGCTACAAATCCCTGCGGGAAAATAGTATCCAGTACAGCAACCCACATCGTATCACGTCTGAAGTTCTCAAGTCCGTTCTTCTGAACTTCATCCCATTTACCGCTCTTTTTTGCCCGCTCAATAATGGCCATCGCTTTTCTTTCAGTCATACCGTCTTCCAGTTGCTTATCAGAAAGAACCCCTTCTTTCAACACAAAAGGAATTTTCTGGGTCTTTACAAAATCGATCAACGTATCAAAACTTGCCGTATACTGGCCTCTGTTCTGGTTACGATACTCCTGCTGAGCTTTACGAATATCGATCAAACGGGCAATAACGGCTTCATCTCTGACTCTCTTCTGATTTTCAAATTCGATTGGTCCCATAATACTGGCATAGCAGATGTACACTAACCCCAATGCACAAAGTACCAGTACGATATTAATTACTGTTTTCATGGTAAATATGTTTTTTAGTTTATATTTGTAGCGCAAAAATAAAATTAAAAATCTAAATAACGGCAGTTATTCCAACTTTTTCTCGTACAAAAATGATAAATAACTATTTAGAAAGG
>JAJPZL010000146.1 GCA_021204375.1 Bacteroides sp. | reverse complement strand
CTATGACCTTACTTGATTTTTCTTTGGAACCAACGGTCAGCGAAGCTAATGTCCATACTATTGCTTTTATCAAAGTTATGTATAAATAGTATGGATAGGGCCAAAATAAACTATTTTAATATGTATGCTCTCTGCATATCAGACATATTTTGTTAATAGACACAGATCTTCTTTCACGTAAATTAAAAATAGAAAAAATCTCCCATTCTCCCACCGGGAGTAGTTTTTGGTTTGTAAATCAATATGTTAACTCGGTGGAAGATACAAAAAAACATCTCCAACCATCTCCCATATCTCCCACCTTGGTATGGTAAAAACAGACGGCGAATGGATTTTTTTCATCCGCCGGTAAATGAAAACCACCCGCCAGTGGATGGACAGTTACCCGCCGGTGATTTTTTTCCATCCGTCTTGCAGTAAAAACTTAGTGGATCGTAGAAAAAAATTAGTTTATTAGTGCCCAACGATTCACTAAGTTTTTTTGAAAATAAACTAATTTTCAGAAAGATGGTTGCATCCGTTAAAAAAGAGGGTTACACCCGATTTTAGAAAGGGTTACACGCTTTTCCCGCTCCAGGCTACTACTTACTTTCTGTACCTGGCTTTCCTGTTTTTTGTTCATCCCTGTTTCTCTTTTATTCATCTCTTGTATCAGAAAAATTTCAGCTCTTCTCCCTTAATATCGGAAAGAAGCAGGTTAGCCAGCCGGCTGGTTCCCAACCGGAATAATTCATTATGAAGCCACTCTTCTCCGAGAATCTCTTTTACAATGGTATAATATACCAATGCATCCTGTACCGTATTGATGCCTCCGGCAGGTTTAAACCCTATTTTTATGCCCGTTTCATCGTAATATTCTTTGATGGTTTGGCACATTACCCAGGCTGCCTCGGGTGTAGCGGCAGATTGCATTTTACCGGTAGAGGTTTTAATGAAATCTGCTCCCGAATAGATGGAGAGGATAGAGGCTTTCTTAATATTGGCTGCTGTTTCCAGCGCACCGGTTTCCAGGATCACTTTCAGGTGTTTCTCCTTGCAGACCGCTTTTATCTCCTGTATCTCTTCACACAGGGTCTCATAATCTCCGCTAAGGAAGGTTCCTATGGAGATCACGATGTCTATTTCGTCGGCACCATCCAGGATAGCCAGGTTTGTTTCTGCTACTTTAATCTCAATAAAGGTTTGTGAAGAGGGAAATCCTGCAGAAACACACGCAATGTTCACATTCTCCACCTCCAGGGTATCGTACACTGTTTTGGCAAAATTAGGATATACACAGATCGCTGCCACATTTTTCAGATCCGGAAATTCCGCTTCAAACTGATTCACCTTCTCTGTGAATGCAATGACACTCTCTACGCTGTCGGTAGAGTTAAGCGTAGTAAGATCAATACAGTTGAACAGTAATTTTTTAACTTCCGGGGTATTATTTTCTACTACTTTGGTTTCAATTAACTGAGCAACTTTTTCTTTCACCTCTTTATCGCTGGTCGCTGTATTGTGTTTCTCCAGGGCGATCTCATACTTTGTTTTTTCCGCTTCATTATTTCCCATTCTCAGTAAGTTTAGGATTGTTTATATGTCTCTTATTATCTCTCTCGGTTTTTTTGCGCATATTGCGCTCCAATGCTTCTGTCAGGTCTACTCCGGTCTGGTTGGCAATACAGGTCAGTACCCAGAGAACATCGGCAATTTCATCGCCTAGATCTTCCTTTTCATCTTTCTTAAAAGATTGATCTCCGTACTTTCGCGCCATAATACGAGCCAGTTCTCCTACCTCTTCGGTAAGAACCGCCATATTGGTGAGTTCACTGAAGTAGCGGACACCATATTCGTTAATCCAGTTGTCAACCTGGTTTTGTAACTCTTTTAATGTCATTATTCACGGTTTTTAGAGTCTATACATATCGTAACCGGTCCGTCGTTCAGTAATTCTACTTTCATATCGGCCCCGAATTCTCCGGTTCCTACCTCTTTTCCCAGCTCCTGACTTAACTGAGTGCAGAATTGCTTATAGAGTGGAATGGCAAGGGTAGGGAGTGCTGCCTTTATATAGGAGGGTCGGTTCCCTTTTTTGGTAGAGGCATGCAATGTAAACTGACTGATTACCAGAATATTACCCTCTACATCCTTGATGGATAAGTTCATAACACCCCGCAAATCGTCGAAAATTCTTAATCCGGCTATTTTCTTACACAACCACTGGATATCCTCTTCCGTATCTGCCTGCTCAATTCCCAAAAGGACCAGTAGTCCTTGCTCAATAGCCGATTTACAAGTTCCGTTTATGGTAACGGATGCATGGCTTACACGCTGTATAACTACTCTCATGGCTTTGAAATATAATTACAAATATAGAAGATTCTTTTTAGAAACGGTAAGATTGCAAAAGAGAAATTTATTTTTCCTCCCGGTTCTCCCGCAGGGACTCTACTACAATTTTAGCTTTAGCATTTCCTATTACAGCCGCAATCTCTTCAAAAGAGGCTTCCCGGATCCGTTTGACACTTTTAAACTCTTTCAGCAGGGCTGTTTTACTCTTTTCCCCAATACCCTTAATGGTATCTAAGGCAGAAGCGATCTGCCGTTTACTCCGCTTATCTTTATGAAAGGTAATGGCAAAACGGTGTACCTCGTTCTGGATCTGTTCCATCAGCCGGAAAAGAGGAGAATTCTGTTTGAGCCCGATCACTTTGGCCGGGAATCCGAAAAGTAGTTCGGAGGTACGGTGCCTGCGGTCCTTTGCCAATCCGGCGATAGGAATACTGAGCTTTAATTCATCTTCGATCACCTCTCTTACCACCTTCATTTGTCCCTTTCCACCGTCTGTAATGATGAGGTCGGGCAGGGGAGCCTCTTCCTGAATAGCACGGGTATATTTTCTCCGTACCACCTCTTTCATAGAGGCATAATCGTCGGCTCCGGTCACGGTCTTGATAGTGTATTTCCGGTAATCTTTTTTAGAAGGCTTTGTTTTGATAAATACTACGCAGGCCGCTACCGCATCACTTCCCTGAATGTTGGAGTTATCGAAACATTCGATCCTGACGGGAAGTTTTTCCAGTCTCAGTTCTTTTTGGATCTCTTTCATCAGGCGTACGCTTCTCTGTTCAGGGTTTAGCTTTTCTGCTTGTTTTAACCGGTCGACTTTGTACTGTTTGACGTTGAGCAGGGAAAGATCCAGCAATTTTTTCTTTTCTCCTCTTTGGGGAACGGTAAAGGTTACCCCATTCATCTCAATATCCAGTGGAAAGGGTACAATGGTCTCTTTGGATTTACTTTTATAGCGTTCCCGCATCTCTGCAATACCTAAGGTAAGTAGTTCTTCCGGGGCTTCATTCAGGCGTTTTTTATACTCAAAAGTAAAAGCCTGGTTGACGGCTCCGTTAGTAATGTGGAGGTAATTAATAAAAGCAGAGTTCTCATCATCAGCAATGGAGAAGACATCAATATTGTGGAACTGCGGATTTACTACTTCCGATTTGGCCCGGTAATTTTCAATCAAATCGTACTTTTCCTTGATCAATTGGGCCTCTTCGAATTGCATATTCTGAGAGAGTTCCTGTATCTGTTTCAGCAGAATTTTACTGATTTGTTGCGTATCTCCTTTTAATATCTCTTTTATGTGGGAGATATTTTCCATATACTCCTCTTCCGTCTGTCTTCCGATACAGGGGCCTTTGCAATTTTTAATATGATACTCTAAACATACATTGAATTTACCGGCCTCTATATTTTCCCGGGTAAGGTTCAGGGCACAGGTACGTATAGGATAGAGTTGTTTAATAAGACCAAGCAGGGCATACATAGCCTGTACATTGCTGTAAGGGCCATAATAGAGGGAGCCGTCCCGGATAATATTCCGGGTTTTATAGACCCGTGGAAAGGGTTCTTTGCGAATACAGATAGAAGGGTAGGTTTTATCATCCTTCAGCATTATGTTATACCTTGGCTGGTGCATCTTGATCAGGTTATTCTCCAATAATAAGGCATCCTCTTCGGAGTTAATCACAATATATTTGATATCCACAATTTTGCTGACCAATACCCGGGTTTTGCCTGCACCGTGATCTTTGGTGAAATAGGAGGAGACTCTTTTTTTAAGATTCTTCGCTTTTCCTACGTAGATAATACGACCTTCGTTATCTAAGTATTGATAAATACCCGGTTTATCCGGAAGATTAGAAACAATCCCCTTTAAGTAATCTGTGGTTTTTAACTCTTCCGGATTCATCGCTCTTTTTGTTTAAAGTTCTAATACTGCCTCTACTTTTGCTTCTTTATCAAAGATCTCTCTTCCGCCCAGACCTTTTAATTCGATAATAAAGTTCACAGAGATATCTTTCGGGCTGAATTTTTTAACTAATTTATAAGCAGCCTCCATCGTTCCTCCGGTGGCCAGTAAATCATCATGAAGTAACACTACATCCTTTTCATCAATGGCATCCTTGTGTATCTGGATCGTGTCTACTCCATACTCTTTTGCATAACTTTCTTCAATGGTTTCTGCAGGAAGTTTGCCTGATTTACGGATAGGAATAAATCCTGCATTCAATCGTAAGGCCAGGATCGGGCCCATAATAAATCCCCGTGATTCAATTCCCACCACTTTGGTGATCCTTTTATCCCTGTACATTTCGTACATGATATCTGCCAGCTCTTTCAGGCACTCACTGTTTTTAAAAAGTGTGGTAACATCTTTGAATTGTACTCCCGGAATAGGGAAATCGGGTATATTACGGATGTTTTTAATCAGGTTTTCTTTGCTCATTTTCAATAATTTATTCTAATTCTTTTAAAGTAATGTTTCACGTGGAACTTTCTTTCTTAACGGCCCGAAAGCACTAACAGAACATTAATATCACTGGGGGAGATACCTGGAATACGGCTTGCCTGCGCAATGGTTTCCGGATCGATCTTTATAAGCTTTTGCCGGGCCTCTGTAGAAAGCGACTGAAGCGAATTATAATCGAATTTTCCTTTGATCCGAATATTTTCCAACCTTTCCATCTTTTCGGCAATCATTCTTTCCCGCTGGATGTAGCCCTGGTATTTTATCTGTATTTCTGCTGCTTCAATGATCTCTTCCTGCTGGAAGGAAATTTTATCCAACTCTTTTTTCAAGGCAGGAACCAACTCTCCTAAATTCTTTAAAGTAATTTGGGGACGATTGATCAGATCGATCATTTTACATCCATGCCTTAAAGGAGTAGTTCCTAACTTTTCCAGGCTTTCATTGATTAACGCTGGTTTTATGGAAAAGTTTTGGGCAAAGTGAATGATACTTTCGATCTGTTCTTTTTTCTCTTTATAGAGTTGGTACCGGTCTTCTTTTGCCAATCCCAGTTTGTAGGATTTTTCTGTCAGGCGTATATCAGCATCGTCCTGCCGCAAAAGGATGCGGTATTCTGCCCGGGAAGTGAACATACGATAGGGTTCGTCTACTCCTTTGGTTACCAGATCATCGATCAATACACCTATATAAGCTTCGTCACGTCCCAGCGTAAATGCATTGCCTCCGTGGCAATTGATATGGGCATTAATGCCGGCCATCAATCCCTGCCCACCTGCCTCTTCATAACCGGTTGTACCGTTTACCTGTCCGGCAAAGAAGAGATTGGCGATTATCTTCGATTCCAGCGTATGTTTTAGCTGGATAGGATCGAAGAAATCGTATTCAATGGCATAACCGGGGCGGTAGATGACCATATCTTTAAAAGCCGGAATTTTACGAAGTGCATGGATCTGTATATCCATCGGTAAGGAAGAAGAGAAGCCATTCAGGTATAATTCCTGGGTAGTTTCTCCTTCGGGTTCCAGAAATAACTGATACTTGTCTTTATCCGGGAAAGTAACAATCTTAGTTTCAATGCTGGGACAGTAACGGGGACCGATACTTTGAATTTGTCCGTTGTAAAGGGGAGATTCCGGAAGGCCCTGACGGAGTACTTCATGTACCTCTTCGTTAGTAAAACAGGTCCAGCAAGAGAGTTGTTTAAGTTCTCTTTGTATATTATCCATAAAAGAGAACTTCTGGTATGTCTCTTCTCCGGGTTGTACATCCATCAGATCGTAATGGATGCTTCTTCCGTCAATACGTACAGGAGTGCCGGTCTTCATCCGATCGTGCCGAATACC
This sequence comes from Bacteroides sp., assembly GCA_021204375.1. Classification (GTDB taxonomy): domain Bacteria; phylum Bacteroidota; class Bacteroidia; order Bacteroidales; family Bacteroidaceae; genus Bacteroides. Next base: position 683 of record JAJPZL010000146.1, on the reverse strand, counting down.
GTGCCGGGTAATGGATTCGGTCAGCCGGTAAGAGGCCGGTTCGGCCATTCTTCCTCCCGCTATCTGGGTTTTACCTACGTGCATCAATCCATTCAGGAAAGTACCGGCAGTAAGTACAACACATTTAGCCTGGAAGGTGGCATCCAAATAGGTGATCACTCCTTCTAGCTGGTTATCTTTTGCCAGGATCTCTTTCACGGTATCCTGCCAGATATGCAGGTTCGGTGTGTTTTCAAGAATTTCTCTCCAGGTCCATATAAATTTATTGCGGTCGCATTGTGCACGGGGACTCCACATGGCCGGACCCTTGGAGCGGTTGAGCATACGGAACTGAATAGAGGTTTTATCGGTAACAATCCCCATTTGTCCTCCCAAAGCATCAATTTCGCGTACAATCTGTCCTTTGGCAATACCCCCTACGGCAGGGTTACAGCTCATCTGGCCTACCTTATTCATATCCATTGTGATAAGACATGTTTTTGATCCCAGGTTAGCGGCCGCAACTGCTGCTTCACAACCGGCATGACCGGCTCCGATTACAACAACATCATATTTAAATACCATGGATTTATTTATTTGACAGGCAAAGTTACAAAAATAGTCTGTATGTTTCGGGAGGCAGGAACTCAATTCGAATTCCTATACCGGAAATTTAACATTTTCTTTCTTTCTCTTCCCACAGT
>JAJPZL010000430.1 GCA_021204375.1 Bacteroides sp. | reverse complement strand
CCTATTATGAGCATACTCTATTATATATACCAGATATTTATTGCCCTACCCTTACTGATCGTACTAACTATATTGACAGCAATCGTTACTATTATAGGTTGCCTGATAGGAAATGCACATTTCTGGGGTTATTATCCCGGAAAGATATGGTCGCAACTGGTCTGTTTTTTCCTGCTTATTCCCGTAAAAGTATATGGCAGGGAAAAAATCAATAAAAATACCTCCTATGTATTTGTCCCCAATCACCAAGGCTCTTTCGATATTTTCCTGATATATGGATACCTGGGAAGGAACTTTAAATGGATGATGAAGAAAAGCCTGCGCCATATTCCTTTCATGGGAAAAGCCTGCCAGAGTGCCGGACATATTTTTGTAGATCGGTCTGGTCCTAAAAAAGTGCTCGAAACCATCCGGCAAGCTAAAGAAACACTAAAGGATGGAGTATCATTGGTTGTATTTCCCGAGGGAGCCCGCACCTTTACCGGCCATATGGGATATTTCAAAAAAGGAGCCTTCCAACTGGCTGATGACCTGCAACTTCCGGTAGTACCCATTACCATTGACGGATCCTTCCAAGTAATGCTCCGTAACGAGATCATTATTCGTCCGCACCGGATGATCCTTACCATACACGACCCCATTCCTCCCCACGGAAAAGGAAGTGAGAATATCAAACTAACCATGCAGGAGGCTTATGAAGCCGTACAAAGTGCCCTCCCAGACAAGTACAAAGGAATGGTCCGGAATCCGGATCAGTAAAATTTAAATTAAGTTAATCATTAATATTACTTTTCCCGGTTACCTGCTCTACTCCTTCCGGATATAGATTTTTCTTTTATCTTTGTATGCTGTTTGTTAACATACACAGGAAATGAGAAAAATAATCTATACTTTTTTCGGGATACTTTCCTGCCTTTCACTTTTACCGGTATACAGCCAGTCCGGCAAGCACTATACCACCGACAAAGATTTCTCCAACAGCCTGGTAAACAAAGTGTATCAGGACAAGAAAGGTTTCATCTGGATCGCTACCGAAAACGGTCTGAATCGGTACGATGGTTTGCGCTTTTCTATTTACCGTAATACCCCGGGTGACACTACCAGCCTGAAAAACAATTATGTACGGACACTGTTTGAAGACAATCAAGGGCACTTCTGGATAGGTTGTATCAACGGATTACAGCTCTACGACCGCGCTACAGATACTTTCAGGGAAATTGACATCCGGCGTGAGGGTAGTCATGCCAACCCTCATGTAACCTCCATTACTGAACGAAAAAACGGGGATGTCTGGATAGCTACCTCCGAGCAGGGTCTTGTCTCCCTTAAGAAAGGGGAGCCTCTCTCCCAACTTCGCATAGAATCCGCACTGACCGATCAATTAGGCAGCCGGTACCTTAATTATATATTCGAAGATTCCAGCCAGCGTCTGTGGATTGCCACCGAAGACAAAGGCCTTTTCTGTTATATCCCCGAAACCGAGGAACTGCAATCTTATAAAGCCCCGCTCCAAATAGGAAGTGACGACGTATATACTCTGTGCGAAGATACGGAGGAAAATATTTTTGCCGGAACCCTTACCGGCGGACTCTTCCGGATAAACATCCGTTTCGGAAAGGAGAACTTTGAACCGATACTTTATAAACAAAATATACAACTCAATATCCGTACCCTGATATTGGATCACCAGGGACGTTTGCTGATCGGTACTGACGGAGAGGGATTAAAAGAATACAATCCTGTAACCAACCGTATTGAAGATAGCCGCACCTACGCTGCCCCTTTTGACTTTTCCAAAACAAAAATTCATTCATTGCTGGAAGATAAAGACCAGAATCTGTGGTTGGGGGTCTTTCAGAAAGGTCTTATCATGATACCGGGTACCACTAATAATTTAATCTATTCCGGTTATAAATCAGTACGCCATACTACCATCGGTTCCAGTTGTGTAATGGCTATTTTTAAAGATAAAAGTGGTATAACCTGGGTAGGAACCGATAACGACGGACTATACGCCATTAACGACCGGGGAGAGCGTTTGCTTCATTTCCGCAGCGAACCGGGAAATCCTCATTCCGTACCGGCCACTATCACTACTATTTACGAAGACTCTAACAATGACCTCTGGATAGGTTCTTATTTCAATGGATTAGCCAAAGTGGATAAAAAAACGGCTGGTGCCAGCCCTTTACCCGGTTCAGCTCTGTGAATAACCAAACCAATGAACGGATCTCCTATATTACAGAAGATAATAATAAAAATTTATGGATAGGCACCTACGGTCTGGGTGTTTATCGTATTGATCTCATCAGCGGAGAAGTAATCCATCAGGAATTCACACGGGACGAAAACGATGACTGGCAGATAGACCGCCTTCCCAATGACTGGATAAGCTGTATCCTGACCGACCGTTCCGGCCTCATCTGGATAGGAACCTACAATGGGCTCGCCTGTTATGATACCAGAAGAAATACTTTTATCAACTTTACAAACCGTAACAACATCCTGCCCGGATACCCGGTCTATATACTGGCAGAAGATCCGGAAAACCGGATATGGATCGGAACAACCGAAGGACTCTTCTGCTTCGACCGGAGAGACGAGAGTTATAAACATTATACTACAGGAGAAGGACTTCCCGAGAATGTGATCTGTGGTCTGGCCACGGATCAGCAGGGGAATATATGAATCAGTACTCACCAGGGAGTTTCCAAGTTGTTGATAAACGAAGAGAAATTCATCAATTATTATGCCAACGACGGATTACAGGGTAATGAATTTACCCGGGGAGCTGTCTGCCAGGATAACTCTGGCCGCATCTATTTCGGAGGAATTAATGGTATTACCTCTTTTTATCCTCACGAAATTACCGACTCCAAAAAAGAGTTACACGTAACTATTACCGAATTCTACCTGGATAATGAACCTGTACGCAAAGGAGACCGCTCCGGTACTCTTCCTATTACAGACCAGGCTATTATGGATGCCACCTTGTTCACACTGGCTCATAATGAGAACACTTTTAGTATAGAATTCTCCGTACTGGAGTATAACAATCCGGAACGAATCACCTATTAATATAAAATAGAAGAGATCGGAGATGAATGGATCAATACCCATACCGGTATTAACCGGGTTACTTTCAGTAAACTTAAGCCCGGTAATTATACATTCCATGTACGTGCCAAAGATCATAATAATTTTTCCGAAGTACGTACACTGACCATCCGGGTGGCTCCTCCCTGGTATGAGACCGGCTGGGCTTATATTTTGTGGTGCCTGATCGGGCTTTTCTGCTTTACCTTATTGCCATGTTTGTCAGAAGTCGTATCATTCATAAACAAGAGCTGATCGAACGCCTGCACCAGGAACAGATCAGCGAAGCCAAGCTGCAGTTCTTTATCAATATTTCTCATGAGATACGTACACCGATGACCCTGATCATTAATCCGCTTGAGAAATTACTTTCTGAAAATAGCGGGAAGCACCCGACCTACCTGATGATGTATCGCAATGCCCAGCGTATTCTCCGGCTGATCAATAAGCTCATGGATATCCGGAAAATTGATAAAGGGCAGATGCATATGAAATTTCGCAGAACCGATATTATCGGGTTTATCCGGGATATCATGCAGACCTTCGAATATCAGGCCGACAAAAAACAGATAATGTTCCAATTCCGGAAAGACTCCTTTCTGGAGAAGCAGGAAGAACTGGGTGTATGGATCGACCTGAATAATTTCGACAAAGTACTTCTAAATGTATTATCCAATACCTTTAAATATACACCGGCCTGAGGAGAGATCACTGTCTATCTCAATACCGGTAGTGACCCGACTTTACCCAAACCACTCCGGAACTTCTTCGAGATCATTGTTACCGATACCGGTATCGGCATTGATACAGATAAAATAGAACAGATATTCGAACGTTTTTACCAGGTGAACAACGATATTACCCAATCTAATTTCGGTACCGGTATCGGGCTTCACCTCTCCCGCTCTCTGGTAGAACTACACAGAGGTACTATTACAGCTGAAAATCGCACAGAAAGTGCAGGTACCCGCCTTATTATCCGTCTCCCACTGGGATGTGACCATCTGCGGCAGGAAGAATTGGAAGATCCGACAGAAAATACAGTTTTCCTCCAGGAACCAGTCTGCACAGAAAGTACTACTCCCCTCTTTTCTCAGGAAGAATCCCGGGAAGAGTCTGTCAAAACCAAAACCAATTTTCAGGTAGTTATCGCCGAAGACAATGAGGAGATCCGTAAATACCTGCTCAGGGAGTTGATTGCAGATGTAAAAGTGATTGAATGTACTAACGGTAAAGAAGCCTGGGACTACCTGCTTAAAGAGCAGGCTGATCTGGTCATTACTGATGTGATGATGCCGGGGCTGGATGGTATCACCCTGTGCCGCCGTATCAAACAGAACAGTAACCTGAACCATATTCCTGTAATCCTGCTTACCGTCCGTACCCAACAGGAAGATAAGATCGAAGGATTGAAAACAGGAGCAGATGCCTACCTGATCAAACCCTTCAATACGGAAGTATTACGGACCACTATTTTTAACCTTATTTCCAACCGTCAACGCCTGAAAAGCCGGTATACGGTAGATAAGAAGGTGGAAGAGAAAATCGATAAAATCGAAAAAAAATCCAATAACGAGATGTTGATGGAAAAGATCCTTAAGACCATTAATGAGCATCTGGCCGATCCGGAACTCAATGTAGAAATGCTAGCTGCGAATGTAGGAATGAGCCGGGTACATATGCACCGTAAACTCAAAGAGCTGACCAATCAGTCGGCCCGGGATTTCATCCGGAGTATCCGTCTGCGTCAGGCTGCGACCCTGCTCCGTGAAGGACATCTTTCCATCTCAGAAGTAGCTTATGCTACAGGCTTCGTCAACCTGTCCTACTTTTCCAATTCGTTCAAAGAGTTCTATGGAGTATCGCCCACAGAGTATAAAGAACAAAAGATGTAACACCCGTTATAGCATTTGTAACAACAGAGAAAACCAGTTTAACCGACAAATAGTATATTTGCCGGCAGATAATTGATTAAACGAATTACCATGAAAAAGAAGAATCACGTTCTGTTATTACTTTTGCTGGTCGCTGCACTTATTTCCTGTCGGCAGGAGGCAGAAAAAGGCGCCGTATTCTACTACTTCGAATACGAAGGGCAGGATGTCCGTTTTAACCGATCCCTGCATGCCGAAAAAGAGTTTTACAACCCTATATTAAGCGGATTTTATTCCGACCCCAGTATTTGTCGTAAAGGAAACGACTACTACCTGGTCACCTCTTCCTTTTCCTACTACCCGGGTATCCACATTTTTCATAGCAAAGACCTGGTTAACTGGCAGCAGATCGGCTATGTACTGGATCGCCCCTCTCAGCTTACTATTGACAATATCCGCCTGAGCAGAGGAATTTATGCCCCTGCAATCTCCTACAACGCCGATAATGATACCTTCTATCTGGTAACAACCTGCGTGGATTGCGACGGGAACTTTGTAGTAAAGACCCGGGACCCAATGCAGGGATGGAGTGATCCTATCTTTCTACCCCGTGTAGGAGGTATTGATCCGGCCCTCTTCTTTGACGAAGATGGTAAAACCTATCTGGTTCATAACGATGCTCCCGAAGGCGAACCTGAATATGACGGACATCGGGCCATCTGGATCCACGACTACGATACAGAGACCGATCAGACGACAGGTACCCCGCAGGTTCTGGCAGATGGTGGTGTAGATAAAAGTACACATCCCGTCTGGATTGAAGGTCCGCATCTCTATAAAATAGAAGGTACTTACTACCTAATGGCTGCCGAAGGCGGAACGGGCGATAACCATTCGGAAGTGATCTTTACCTCCGAACATGTAAAAGGTCCTTATAAACCGGCCCGTAGAAATCCCATCCTTACCCAGCGTAACCTGCCGCCGGACCGGCCGGAAAAGGTGACCAGTGTCGGCCACGCCGACCTTATTCAGACACCCGACAGCAGTTGGTATGCCGTTTTCCTGGGATACCGCCCGTACGAAGGAGATATGTATAATACAGAACGGGAGACCTTCCTCCTTCCTGTAAGCTGGGAAGAATGGATCCCGGTCATTCTTGAAGAGGGCGCTCCTGTTCCTGCCATAGTCTCTCCCACAGGATGGACCAGCGACAAAGCAGGTATATTAGCCGACAAATTAACCGGAAACTTTACCTGGAAAGATGAATTTATAGCCGGCAACCTGGCTCACGAATGGCTCTTTATCCGTACTCCCCAGGAAGAGTAGTGGAAAACAGGAAATGGCAGGTTAACCCTGACCCCTACCAGCCATAGTATTTACTCCCTGAGTAACCACGCCTTTATCGGACACCGGCAACAACACCTCTCCTTCACGGCTACTACAGAGATAAAATTCCAACCGGAAAGTTCCGGAACATTTGCCGGACTGGTATGTTACCAGAATGAAAAGAACAACATCGTCTTTGGGAAAATCATCCGCGAAGGAAAAGAGGTAATAGAAGTGATCAGCAGCGAGAACGGAGAAAAAAGAACCGACGGAACTTATACACTCTCCTCTTCTGAAACCGGAAAGCCTGTACAACTCCGTATCCGGGGTGAGAAAGCTCTCTACCACTTCGAGATATCCTTTGACGGAAAGAATTGGAAACCTGTAGCCGGGCAGGTAGATGCAACGATCTTAAGTACCCAAAAAGCAGGAGGTTTCACCGGATGTATCATAGGAATGTATACCGGCAGCCTCCAATAAATTTCAAGGACTGCCTTTTAACTCCCGCGTCCATTAGAAGCGGGAGTT
>JAJPZL010000159.1:5688-6827 GCA_021204375.1 Bacteroides sp. | reverse complement strand
ATTTTTAGGTACGCTGATCATCGCTTTGTGTGGAGCTATGACAGGATGTACTAATGATGATACATATACATTGGGAAAATGGTATAAAAGATCTGCCTTTCCCGGAGAGGCCCGCTATGAAGCTGCCTCATTTTGTATAGGGAATATCGGATATATATATGGAGGATACAACGGAGTAGACCGCTTTAATAGTCTCTGGTCGTATGATATGCAAAACAATTACTGGACTCCTCTGGCAGATATACCTAATAGAAAAGCCCGTAACGGAGCAGTAGGGTTTGCTATCAATGGTAAAGGATATATAACCGGAGGGTATGACGGAGTAAATTATCTGGATGAGACCTGGGAATATGATCCGGATAGTGATACCTGGACACAGGTGGATAATCTACCCCAGGGTGGATTGCAGGATATGCTTTCCTTCTCGCTGGGAAATTATGGATTTGTAGGCACAGGTTACGATGGAAAAAACACCCAAAAATATTTTTATAAATTTGATGCAACTGCTCCGGCAGGAAGCCAATGGGAAATTGACTATTATTATCCGGGTGAGAAAAGAAGAGGGGGACTGGCTTTTGTGATCGGAGATGCTGCCTATATAGGATTCGGACAGGATAATAACAGTTTACAGGATGACTTCTATAAATTTACTCTGGAAGATGGCTGGGAGCAATTACGGGATATAGCTAATACCAGTGATGATGACTACGACGATGATTACGATATGATCCGTAAAAATGCAGTAGCTTTTAGTATTGATGGATTAGGATATGTGGTTACCGGAACATCCGGTTCTTACAGAAGTGATTACTGGATTTATGATCCTACAACTGACTTATGGAGAAAGCAGGATGAAAGAGGTAAAATTGATATAACGCCTTTCGAAGGTTCTTCCAGAGAACATGCCGTAAGCTTCTCAAACGGGCAAAGAGGTTTTGTAGCTACCGGTAATAGTAGTAGTTATGCATTAGATGATATATGGGAACTTAAACCCTACGAATACGAAGAAGATTAATCATCTTACAATAGCCGAAAGGCCAACCGCAGGTGAGCCGTTCATACGACGGATCCCAAAAAACATTACAAATATATTTTAAGTTAAAAAACTACTATTTTAAGAGGAATGAAATAGATGCAGG
>JAJPZL010000159.1:0-5678 GCA_021204375.1 Bacteroides sp. | reverse complement strand
ATGCAGGATTTACCGATAAAAACCGTCTATTCGTCGATTTTATGAAGGAAGAATCAAAAGTGTTTTATATATTTGCAATGTTAATAAATTCGGAGTTGTGATAACTCAATATAGAATAGTTTAGTTAAGTCTAGTTTAGTTTTTGTGTAGAATCCTCCCGCCAAAAGAGTTTGGAACGGGAGGATTCATTTTTACAAACAACTATCTAAACAAGAAAAAGAACGATCAGGGGGTAATTTTCTTTGCAGCAGATTTATCAAGAAAAAATGAAACATGATTGCCGCAATGAGCAACGTAGGATGCCGGGCAACACTCCGGATTACCGATCACCTCTCCTACTATGTGAGATTTCTTTTCGCCCGTTACCAGAAAACAGATCTCACCGGATAAAATAAGAGGCTGCCCCGTTACTGTAAGGCGCTGCTGGCCGGTATGGGGATTACGGGTAGCTACACAGGAAGCTATCGTGGTAAGAAGTTCTCCGTTACCGGGAAAAACGGAGGCAGTATGACCATCATCCCCAATTCCCAGAAAGACCAGGTCAAAACAGGGATACCCCATTCGTAAAGGAAGATAATCCACCATTTCGGCACCATAACGCAAGGCTTCACCTTCCGGGTTTCCTTCTCCCCGCATCGCATGGATATGCTCCCCGGGAATAAGAACAACGGTAGTAAGAAGGGTGCGTACCAACCCGTAATTACTATCCGAATCCCAGTAGGGTACACAACGCTCATCGACCCACCACAAATGGAGCTTTTCCCAGTGGGTATCCTGGCTATACTCCCGGGCCCAGAGTTCAAACATCAGAGCCGGTGTCTCTCCACCGCTAAGGGCGAGATGGAAAGGACGTTCCTGCCGGAATTTATCCATCTTTCCCAGCAGATGCTCAATCAGCCGGCGGGCAGTAACCAGCGGTGTATCGTAGATTTTCAGGATCATAGTTCACAATATTTATCGGTATCGGTAAGGTTCTTACAGGGGTTTGTCCAGCTGGCTCTACAGGAGGAGATCAATGCTTCACTCTCTATAGGGCCCCAGGTTCCGGCAGGATATCCATATAAGGGTGCCTCTGCCTGCTCTTTCCAATAAATCAGGACAGGTTCCAGAAAGGTCCAGGAAGATTCTACCACATCACTCCGGTTAAAGAGGGTGGCATCTCCGGCAATACAATCTTCGATCAGGCGGGCATAGGCATCCATCACCGGTTCGCCGGAGAGTTGGGAATAGCTGAAATCCATAGATACTTCCTGCACCTGAAAACCGGTGCCCGGCAACTTCATACCGAATTTCAGCACAATACCTTCGTTGGGTTGTATCCGGAGGATCAGTGTATTGACGATCTTCCCTTTACCTCCCGGGTAACTGAACATCTGGTGCGGTGCATCTTTAAAATGAACCACGATCTCCGTTACTTTAGTGGGGAGCTCCTTTCCGGTACGGATAAAGAAAGGGACTCCACTCCACCGCCAGTTGTCAATTCCGATCTTCATGGCCACATAGGTTTCGGTACGGGAATCCTCCGGTATATCCTTCTCCTGCCGGTAAGCCGGGTTTGTATCAGAAGCCGTATATTGTCTCCGGATAATATTCCGGGAGATCTGTTCTTGAGTAAGTGGGGTAAGGGATTCGTAGATCTTCAACAGTTCATTGCGGAAGTAATCGGCATTGAAAGAAACAGGTGGTTCCATCGCGGTAATAGCGACTAATTGCAGCAGATGGTTCTGTACCATATCCCGCAGGGTACCGGCACTATTAAAGTAACCTCCCCGGGACTCTACTCCCATATTTTCAACAGCTGTTACCTCTATACATTCAATGTAGTTACGATTCCAGAGGGGTTCAAAGATACCGTTGGCAAAACGAAAAGTCAGGATGTTCTGAACAGTCTCTTTCCCCAGGAAATGGTCTATACGGTAAATTTGTTCCTCTTTAAAAACGGATCTATAGATCCGGTTCAGCTTACGGGCCGATTCCAGATCATAACCAAAAGGTTTCTCTACTACGATCCGGTTGGGCTCTTCGTGGAGTCCGGCTCTCTTCAGGAAAGGAGGAATAACTCCGTACAGGGAAGGAGGAGTAGCCAGGTAAAAGAGTAAAGAACCTGGTTCGCCGGTTCCCTGCATCTCTTGCACCCTTTTTTTGATAGCCTCGTATCCCTCCTCTTTGGAAGGATCGGCAGCGATATAGTGCAACAGGGAAGTAAATGCTTTCAATACCTCTTCATCCTGATCCCGGGAGGGAAGAAACTCTTTTAACTCCTTTACTATATATTGCCGGTAAGCCTCGTCTTCGTAATGAGTGCGGCCGGTCCTCAGGATCAGGAATCCTTCGGGCAATTTATGAAAACAGTGAAGCTGGTACAGAGCCGGCATCAGCTTTCGGCGTGTCAGGTCGCCCGATGCCCCGAAAATAATCATGATCATTCTATCCATAGCTTATTTATTGGTAGAGAACATCCGCAATCAGGCATTGTAAACTCCGGAACTCTTATCTCCTCCTTCGCCTGTCCAGTTCTCATGGAAGAATGTTCCACGGGGCTGGTCGGTACGCTCAAATGTATGGGCTCCGAAATAGTCCCGCTGGGCCTGGATCAGATTGGCCGGAAGCCGGGAAGTGGTAAGCGAATAGAAGTAATTCAAGGCGGAAGAGAATCCCGGAACAGGGAGTTCTTCATGCAGCGCATATTCGACCAGCTTTTTCCAGGGAAGAAGCATCTCTTTGATCTCCTTTTCAAACCGGGGAATTAAAAGTAGATTGGCAAGTGTATTATCTTCGTCAAACGTACGGGCAATATCATTGAGGAAAATACTGCGGATAATACAACCGCCTCTCCATATACGGGCGATGGCTGCCATATTAAGTTTCCATCCGAACGTTTGTGAAGCGTGCTGCAACAGGTTAAATCCCTGTGCGTATGATATTATTTTAGAGGCATACAGGGCACACGCCGTTTCATAGATCGTTTTCTCCTGGTTGTAAGGCGATATATGAATTGTGCGGGGATAGATCTCAGAAGCTTTTCTACGCAGGTCGACCAATGCGGAAATGTTCCGTTCAAATACGGCAGCCGCAATAAGTCCGAGTGGCATCCCGAGTTCCATGGCATTAATAACCGACCATTTACCCATTCCTTTTTGTCCGGCCGCATCCAGAATATGATCCAGCAGGTATCCGCCCGCTTTATCTTTATGCCGGAGGATATCCTTCGTAATTTCAATTAGATAACTCTTAAGTTTTCCTTCGTTCCAGCGATGAAAAACGTCTGCCATTTTATCGTTGTCAAGCCCCAGTATACTCTTGAGCACAAAGTAGGCATCGGCAATAAGCTGCATATCACCATATTCAATACCATTATGCACCATCTTCACAAAATGGCCGGATCCTCCCCTTCCTATCCAGTCGCAACAGGGTGTTCCATCCTCTGCCCGGGCAACAATGCTTTGCAGAATGGGCTTTACCTCTGGCCAGGCAGCTTCCGAACCGCCGGGCATAATGGATGCACCGTTCAACGCTCCCTCTTCACCACCGGAAACTCCGGTACCGATAAAAAGAAATCCATTCTCTTCGGCTCTCTTTACCCGCCTTTCCGTATTCTCGTAGTTGGAATTGCCACCGTCAATCAGTATATCGCCCGCAGAAAGCAGGGGAAAAAGCTGCGTCATCAGCTGGTCAACTGCTTCTCCGGCACGAACCATCATAAAAATCTTGCGGGGAGAAGAGAGAGATTGTACGAAAAGTGATAAATCGTTAAATCCCAGAATACGCTTTTTTTGCTCCACGTCCGTTTATAAAACGATCTACTACTCCCTCTTCCACTCCGGGCAGGGTACGGTTTCATACCGACACCTGCCACCATTTACTCTCTATATTGAGAACCAGGTTCTCCCCCATTACTCCGAGTCCGATAAGTCCGATATCTGATCTTTCCATATAGAAGTTTTTCAAGCTTTAACAAAAAATTGATTTAATTTGTTCAACTCTTATTACTACATTTACAATCTGTAAAATAAGTATGAAAAAATTTAGATTTTAAAATTAAAAAATGAAGAAAATACGTATCGGATTATTAGGGCGTATCCTTATTGCCATTATTCTTGGTGTGGGAGCCGGACACATTTTACCGGCAGCTATCGGACGGCTCTTTTTGACTTTTAACGGACTATTTGGTGAATTCCTGGGATTCTCTATTCCCCTTATCATCCTGGGACTGGTTACCGTAGCCATTGCGGATATAGGAAAAGGAGTGGGAAAACTACTTTTACTGACCGTTTTACTGGCGTATGGTTTTACTATATTTTCAGGGTTTCTCTCTTACTTTACAGGAGCAGCCCTGTTCCCCGGAATGATAAACAGTGATATTAACCTGAGTCCGGTAAACAACATGGAAGGACTTTCTCCCTGGTTCACCGTTTCTATTCCCCCGGTTATGAATGTGATGACCGCTCTGTTCCTGGCTTTTACCCTGGGATTAGGGCTGGCTGCCCTGGGCAGCAACCAATTAAAAGGGGTTATGCATGATTTTAAAGCAATTGTAGAGAAGTTGATCGTCCGTATTATTATCCCGCTATTGCCTCTTTATATTTTCGATATCTTTTATGAGATGACCTTCTCGGAACAGGTACTCTCTATCCTGACGGTATTTATAAAAATAATCGGGATTATTTTTGCTATCCACCTTGTAGTGTTATTATTGCAGTTCAGCATAGCCGGAGCATTTACGGGAAAAAATCCTCTGAAACTGTTGTGGAGAATGTTACCCGCCTACTTCACAGCCCTGGGTACACAATCTTCGGCGGCAACTATACCTGTTACCCTGGCACAGGCCGAAAAAAACGGAGTTTCGGAAGATATTGTAGGATTTACAGTACCGCTTTGTGCTACGATCCACCTTTCAGGAAGTACCCTGAAGATCGTAGCGTGTGCCCTGGCACTGATGATCATACAGGGAATGCCTTATGATTTCCCGCTCTTTGCAGGTTTTATCCTGCTGCTGGGTATTACTATGGTAGCAGCACTGGGTATACCGGGAGGAGCCATTATGGCCTCTTTAGGGGTACTACACTCTGTACTTGGTTTTGACGAATCGGCACAGGCATTAATGATCGCTCTTTATATAGCCATGGATAGTTTTGGTACGGCATGTAATGTAACAGGAGATGGAGCTATTGCAGTGATCGTAGATAAGATCACATAGAAAATCACTCGATGATCTCTGCGTCCTCAATATCCTGTTCATCTCCCAGACGGGGATAACTGTTCTTGCGACGGAATTTAAACCAGGTGAATATGTCGTTGAGTCCATATACAATGGCAGCAATTCCAAGCACCATAAAGGTAGTGGCTGCAACCGTAAAAGGATTAAAAAGCACCACTACCCCCAAAAGCAGGATCAGGCAGGGTACAATGTAGAAAGCAAAGGGAACATCGACCCACTGCCGGGCACGCGACAGGGTAACAAGCTGCTGCCCCCCTCCCAGTACCAGAAAGAATCCCAGCAGATACATCAATATACCCACAAAAAAAGAGGGCATAATAACTAGCCAGAGGCCGAATAATAAACTACCGGCTCCCTCCAGCGGGAACATAGGATGGGGGTATTTCTCTCTGTTACGGGCAAAATAGGTGATCACAGAGACCAGGCCTGGTACCATAAAGAGTACACCGATCGTTATCAC
>JAJPZL010000181.1 GCA_021204375.1 Bacteroides sp. | reverse complement strand
AGCAAAGATACTGTTTTTATGGAAAATCCTGATTTTTTCTTTCCGGGAGAAAACTATTCTCTAATTTTGTTATTAATAGAGAAAGAAACCATTAAACAGTAAGGCATGAAAAGTCAGCAGTTAAGAAAATCAGCTCCCGAACTTGATTCGTTGCGTCTGGGAAGTGGCTGGAAGGTCGAAGATCTGGAGAAGCCGCAGATCATTGTGGAAAGCAGTTACGGACACAGTCATCCCGGGAGTGCCCATCTTGACCGTCTGGTGAGAGAAGCAGACCAGGCAATTTATGAAAAAGGAGGATTTGCTGCTAATTATTATGTGACGGATATTTGTGACGGAGAAGCGCAGGGACACGATGGAATGAACTATTCGCTGGTATCGCGGGAAATAATGGCGGCCATGATCGAGATCCATGTAAGGGCGACTCCCTTTGATGCCGGCGTATTTATTTCGAGCTGTGATAAATCTGCTCCTGCCCATCTGATGGCAATTGCCCGGCTGGATATGCCTGCTGTATTTGTGCCGGGAGGGATTATGAAGGCGGGCCCCAATCTATTGACTTTGGAACAGATCGGTACTTACAGTGTGATGCGTGCCCGGGGAGAGATCTCCGAAAACCAGCTTACTCACTATAAAAGGAAGGCTTGCCCTGCTTGTGATGCCTGCTCCTTTATAGGAACTGCCTCTACCATGCAGGTAATGGCCGAAGCGCTGGGGCTGGCTTTACCGGGAACGGCCTTGATCCCTTCGCATACGGGTGAACTGGAACTGGCTGCTGCCCGTGCCTGGGTAAGGGCGGTTGAGCTGGCGTCTGAAGGGATTAGGCCTTCCAACATTCTGACAGATGAGGCTTTTGAAAATGCTATAATGGTGCATGCGGCTATTGCCGGATCCAGCAACAGCTTGCTACATCTGCCTGCTATTGCCCACGAAGCAGGGCTGGAGTTGTCTCCGGAACTGTTTGATGCCATCCACCGCCGGATCCCTTACTTGCTCAATATACGCCCCAGCGGGTACTGGCCGGGAGAGTACTTCTGGTATGCGGGAGGAGTACCGGCTATTATGGAGGAGATCCGGGAATTTCTTCATCTAGACGCATTGACTGTTACCGGGAAGACGGTAGGTGAGAACCTGGAAGAGCTTCGCAGAACTGGTTTTTATGAGAAATGTTATAGCTATCTGGTTCCGCGGGGAGTGAAAAAAGAGAATATTATCCGGCCGTTGGATAATCCCCTTCAGAAAGAGGGAGCTATTGCTGTATTAAAAGGGAACCTGACTCCGCAAGGAGCTGTGGTGAAGCATTCAGCGGTCTCTCCCCGACTGAGGCAGGTTACCTTAAAAGCCAGGATTTTTAACCGGGAAGAGGATGCTTTGCAGGCGGTTCTTCACCAGGGGGTAGAGCCGGGAGACGCTGTGTTTATCCGGTACGAAGGCCCAAAAGGGAGTGGTATGCCTGAGATGTTTTATACTACGGAAGCTATTGCTTCCGATCCGGTATTGGTGGAGTCGGTTGCCCTGATCACGGATGGCCGGTTTTCGGGAGCAACCCGCGGACCCGCTATTGGGCATGTCTCGCCGGAGGCAAGTGAGGGAGGTCCTATTGCCCTGGTAGAAGAGGGTGACCTGATCCGGATTGATATTCCTGCCCGGCGGTTGGATATAGTAGGTGTACAGGGAGAAGAGAAAGAGCCGCAGAAGATAGAGGAAATACTGGCAGAGCGTCGCACCCGGTGGGTAAAGCCACCTTCCCGGTATACAAACGGGATCTTGAGTATCTACACCCGGAATTCGGTTTCACCGATGAGGGGAGGGTATATGGAGAATAAGGATTGACGGATGGCAGGTTGGGCTACTTTTTGGCTGTCCATTCGGAACCGATAAACTGCCCGGCTATGGCCATTCCGATAAAAAGAGGAATACATACCGCAGGTGTATTCAGCCATATCCGCAGAGGAATAGTAAGAGGGAGGCATGTATTAGGATCCACCACCTCCAGGTCATTTTGCGGTAACGTTGCCTGTGGTACCCCAACGGAATATTAACCGCCAGGGCAAAGAGCGCTATAAGGGATATATGTATAAGTTGCATCTTTATAAAGTAACAGAGTTTGTCTCTGTTGTTTTTCCTAACGTTTGGCCGGAGAGAATATTTTAACTCTCCGGCTGTTTTTTTAGTTTTTTGATCCTATTCCGGAGAGTACGTTCCCTCTCTCCTGATCAATAGATCAGGAATCCGGCCAGCCCGGCCAACAGGATCATCAGGATGTGGCTTTGTTTATATTTAAAAGTAGCAATAAATACCACCGCAAAAATGAGAATGCTTACTATAAAAGTAAAAAGATCTTCGGTGGGAGAACCAAAGTTCTCCTTATCCATCAGGATGAGGGCGGCCGAGGCTATGAGCCCGATAACGGCAGGACGCAGCCCGGAAAAGACGGCTTCTACGGCCGGATGCTTCTGAAAACGAAGAAAGTATTTACAGATGGTCAGCATAATAATAAAGGAGGGGAGTACCAGGGCGAAGGTGGCAAAGGCAGATCCCAGGATGCTTTGTGTAGAGGTATATCCTATATAGGTGGCGGCATTGATACCGATAGGCCCCGGTGTCATCTGACTAATGGCGACGATATCGGTAAACTCCTGTGCGGTGATCCAGTTGTGTCTGGTTACTACTTCGGCCTGTATCATGGAGAGCATGGCGTAGCCTCCGCCAAAGCCAAAGAGTCCGATCTTAAAGAACGAATAAAAGAGTTGTAAGTAGATCATTGTGCGCTATTCTGTTTGTTTGTTTTATATTTTTCGTAAAAATAGCCTCCGGTACCTACGATAATGATGATCCAGATGGGAGAGACGCCCAGTAACCAGATAAGCAGGGCGGATACTACGGGGATCCATAGATTGTGGAGGTTGATCTTTGCCGACCTGCCTAAGTTGAATACGGGGGCGGCAATAAGTGCTACTACACCCGGACGGATGCCTTTGAATACTTTTTCTACCTGAGGGTTGTCTTTAAACGAACTGAAGAACATGGCAATGGCCAGAATGATCAGGAAAGAGGGAAGGGCGGTGCCGAAGGCTGATACCAGGGAACCTTTTACTCCCCGGAGTTTGTAACCGACAAAGATAGACATGTTGATGGCCAGGATTCCGGGGGCCGACTGGGCTACGGCCAGGATATCAATAAATTCTTCTTTGGTAAGCCATCCCCGTTTGGTTACCATTTCGTTCTCAATAATCGGTACCATGGCATAGCCTCCACCGATGGTAAAGATACCGATCCGGAAAAAGATACCGAATAATTGTACATAGTTGCTCATGTGATATTGGGTTGTTGATTTCTGTATTTGGCGATATAATCTTTGGGTGTCATTCCAAAATTGTTCTTGAAAACCACCCTGAAATATTTGGAGTCGTTAAAGCCTACCTTATCAGCTACTTCAGTTACGTTCAGTCGTCCGTCTTTTAGTAACTGGGCGGCCCGTTGTAGTTTGACGATCCTGATAATCTCTTTGGGAGGATTATCCGTTACCTCTTTCAGCTTGTTATAGAAAGTGGTACGACTCATGTGGAGGTGACCACACAGGGTATCTACGGTAAATTCCGTATCTTCTATGTTTTTTTCTATGATCTCATGATCCTGACAATGAAGTTAATGTCTTTTTCAGATTTACAGTTAAAATTGAAGGCGTTGATCTTTTCCATATCGGCGTTCAGGTATTTGTTCCGGATGATCTGGCGGTTGATTAGGATCCTGGACACGGAGAGTTTGAGCATGTTCATGTCGTATGGTTTGATATAAAGTTCATCTACGCCGGCACGGATATTGTCCTCTACTTTGAAAGGGTCGCTATCGGTTGTGGTCATTATTACCGGGATATCCAGGGTCTTGTGGTCTGTTTTAAGCTTTTCGCATAGTTCGTCCTCTCTCATGCCCGTCAGGTTGTATTCGGTAATGATGAGGTTGGGTTTTTTGAGTTTGATAATATCCAGTGCGGTATGGGCATTGGTTGCCAGCTGTACATTGTAATCGTTTTCCAGTATTTTTTTGAGATACACCCGTATCTCATCGTTCTCTTCTACGATCAGAATGGTTTTTAAGTCCATATCCGGAAGATCATCCTCCCAGTACCAGGCCGGGATCTCCTTCTCCTGCTTAGGGGTGTTTTTCTGATCGCGGATATCTACATCACTCTTTTTAAACTGTTTGTATCCATGCTGGAAGGTCATCTTTACCACGGTTCCTTCCTGTTGCCGGCTGCTGATGGTATATTTACCTTTGAGCATCGGAACCAGTTTTTTCATGATCAGAATACTCAGGTCGGAGTTGTCTGTATAGGTGGAAGAGTTTTTCAGGCCGAATGTTTTCCGGAAAGCTGTTTTGTGTTCTTTTCCCGGCAGGCCGCTGCCTGTATCCCGTATCTCAATGTTCCAGTGGTCACTGTCTCCGTAAGAGAGTACTTCTATTTTTCCACCTTCGGGGGTATATTTAAAGGCATTGGCCAGTACGTTCTTTACAAGGATCTCTAATTTTTCAATGTCTGTCCATACGTTGATAAAACTCTGATCGGGCTCAAAGAGGATGGAGACTTTTTTAGAAACGGCTGTGTGTTCATACAGATGAATCATCTTTTCCAGGAAACCGTTTAGCTCGTACTGGCGGATGTAAGGGGCTGTATAAAGAACACCGTGTTTTTTATAACTGGAGAGGTTATCGGTCAGTCTTACCAGGATATCAATATTCCGGATAGCCAGGTCCAGTTTCTCTTTTCCGTCCGCTGTAAGCTGTTCTGTCCGGAAAATATCGTCCAAAGGGGCTTTTACTAAAGTGATCGGGGTGCGTATATCTTCAATGGAACGGGTTACAAGCTGGAATTTCTCTTCTAAGCTTTTCCGCTCTTTCCGTAGCAGGTAGGCGCGTAGTAGGGTGATCCCTGCAAACAGGCCCGCTACTACATAGAGAAAGATCATCCACCAGCGCTTCCAGATTGGAGTGAGAATGTGGATAGAAAGGGTTCTTTCGTCCAGTGTCCGGAAATCTTCGCTGGAGATAGCACGGATGGTGAGCTTGTATTTACCGAGGTCCAGGTTGGTGTACTGGATGCTTCGTTCTGTACCCGGCGTTGTCCAGCTGTTGTAGTATCCGTCCAGGTTCCAGCTATACAGGATATCCGACGGGCAGTCGTAGCTGATGGAAGAGAGGAGAATGGTAAAGTTATTCTGGCTGACTTTCAGCGTAATGTTCCTAGTGTCGTCCAGACTCACCTTTAAAGGAGAACGGGAAGCTCCCGGCTCTGCCTGGTAATTATAGAGAGAAAGGTTTTCTAAGTATAGCCGGATGGGCCCTGGCTGGGGGATCTCAATATGGTCGCTGAACTCAATGGCTCCTTCGGAGCTACCAATGAGTACGGTACTCTGATTGGTGAGTGTGCCTGAGGCCGGGTTAAAGTGTCCGGAAGGTAATCCCTGCTCTGCTGCCCAGTTACTGAAACTCTTTTTCTCTTTATTGAAACAACTGATCCCGTTACCGGTACTCAGCAACAGGCAGTCGTGTCCGGTATCTATCAGGGTATAGATCTGATCGCTCGTCAGGTTACTGTTCTCTTTTCTGTAAAATTCAAATCCTCCGGTTTCTGTGTGGTAAATAAGAAGCCCTCCGTCACCGATACCTATGTAAAGCCTGTTTTTATCGCCTGCCAGGTCGTGGATATGACCGATAGGGGATGGAAGTTCCATTTTCTCTGCTGTGTTCCGGAGAGGATCGTACCTGTATAATCCGTTCTGGGTACCTATCCAGAGGTAGGTGCTATCCTGCTCTGCTATTTTACGGATATTCTTTATGGTTCCGTAAAATTTATATTCTCCCTCTTTCTCTGTGCAGGCCAGGCCATTCTCTCCGCCGATCCATACCTTTCCCCGGCTATCCCGAAAGATGGCGTGAATGCAATGGGGAGAAGCCGAGAGATCCTGCGCTTGTTCAATGGGAGTGAAAGAGCTTACCCTGCCGGTTCTTTTATCGATCTCGTGGACTCTTCCCGAATGGCCTCCGATCCAGAAAATCCCCGGTCTGACCTCTTCAATGGTGTGGTAAAAAGAGTTATTTCCCTCCCGGGTGGCGGTGAGAAAGGAGTGCCAGGTATGGGTAGTATATTCCAGGAGCCCGATACTGTTATCGGTTGCAAACCAGTAATCTCCTTCACTGTCCTGTAAGATCCCGTTTACCTGGTTACCCGGCAGGTTGCCGGTAACTCCTGATACAGCATGGTACCATTTATAAGAGGGGTAATTATTATTCCGGATACTGATCCCTACGGGATAATTTGCGAGCCATATCCGTTTATCTTCGTCTATATAAATGTCCCGGATATGATTTCTATTCAGGGGCTCTTCTTCCGGAGAACTACCTACGGAATAGGGACGGAATATTCTTTCCGATGTATCCAGCTGATAGAGCCCGGCTCCGTCGGTGGCTATGAGTAACTGATCTTCTGTATAGGGGCGGATGGCTGTAACCTTGCTGTCTATTACTCCGTTCAGGTGGGTCAGGGAGCGGGTATCCGGATGGTACAGATAAAATTCGGCATGGTATCCTCCGAAGTACAAGACTCTTTTATCGGGATCGAAATAGAGGGCCTGTACCGGTATCTTCAATGAACTGAGCGGAGCCTCTTCTGCCTTTTCCAGGTTTCCTTCTCCCATTATCAGTTTATGGATCCCCGATTGTGTTCCTGCAAAGAAGGTAACGGAATCTATCTGTATCAGTGCTTCCATGCTCTCCTGAAGAGGATGGGAAAGGAAACGGGTAGTACCGGAAGGGATATGATACAGATAGATCT
>JAJPZL010000246.1 GCA_021204375.1 Bacteroides sp. | reverse complement strand
TATCTACTCCTAACGGGGCGAATATATTTGTGTAACTAATTAATAATCAGAGGTATCTTAATGGTTTATCTGTCAGTGTTACAGATATGGGTGTAGCCACCTACTACACCCGGATCTACACAGTACCTACATCCAGGTCTACAGCAAATTCATTCACTGCTTTTCCATTATTACTCACAGTGAGTATAGAATTAATAAGTATTTAATAAGCCGCTAAATGGAGTAATCCCATGAAGATGTGGATAACTTCTATAATATATCAGCTACAAAATACAGGTGCGTTAATAAGCAAAGTGCGTTAATAAAAAAAGTTCTGTTAACACACTTATTCCACTGATAAACAACCAATTGCAGTAAGTACGTTAACTATGTAGCAACTTTACAACTTACCTGAGCATTTTTATACTGCACCTATGGAAGCAACAGAGAAGAATCTCCGTAACTTAAAAACCGGAAGCCATGCTCCATGGCATACTTATAGATCCGTTTCCAATCTCCTTTGACAAAAGCTGAGACCAATAACAGGAGGGTACTTTGCGGCTGATGAAAGTTGGTTACGATCCCTTTAGCGATCCGGAAAGTATATCCCGGTGCAATAAGGATCTGGGTACCTGTATTTAAACACTCCACACCATTGCGGTCCATATAGTCCAGAATGTTTTTCAGGGCCTTTACCGGTTCTATCTCGACCGTTCCTTCATAAGGTTGCCACTGTTTCACCTGAAGTTCCTTTTCACAGGCATCCGGATGAGTCTCCAGATAAAGCCCGATATGATACAGGCTCTCCAGCGTACGTACCGAAGTGGTTCCTACCGCTATTACCTGCCAATGCTTGTCGATCAACCGCTCTATCACACTCCGGGGAACCGATATATATTCAATATGCATTTCATGGTCTGCAATCTCTTCACTCTTTACCGGCTTAAAAGTACCCGCTCCAACATGTAAAGTAAGCTCTGCACATTCAATATTCCGCTCTCCTAACTGCTGAAAAACTCTCTCCGTAAAATGCAGGCCGGCTGTAGGAGCAGCTACCGATCCTTTTATTTTGGAATAGACGGTTTGGTAAGTCTCCTTATCTTCCTCTTCGGTATCCCGGTTCAGGTAGGGAGGAATGGGTAATTCGCCGAACACTTCCAGGATATCTGCAAAGGTTACTTCCGGATTATTCCAGGAAAAGTCTACCCGGTAGCTGGTGCCTGAGTACTCACCACGTATAGCAGTCAGGATTATTTCCCTCCCCCCTACTGTCAGCTTTTTGTGTAAAAAACCCTCTTTCCATTTTTTCAGGTTCCCGATCATACAGTACCAGGCAACCTGCCGGGTTTGCTGAAAATTGAGCAGATAATCGGTCGGAGCCGCCGGTTCCAGGCAAAAGATCTCGATCAGGGCGCCTGTCTCTTTACGGAAATGGAGACGGGCCTGTATAACCCGGGTATTATTAAAAACCATCAGGCTTCCGGGTGCCAGATAATCCGGAAGAGCAGTAAAATGATCTTCTGTGATCTCTCCGCTCCTGTAAAGAAGAAGTTTTGAACGGTCACGCTCCGGAAGCGGGTAACGGGCAATCCGTTCCTCCGGCAGATCGTAATTATACTCAATAATTTTAATCTGTTTGGTTTCTTCCATTGTTCACTTTAATATCTCGGCAAAAGTAACGATATTTGCCGAATAGTAGATTGTAAACGATAAATTATAAACAAGATGGTCAAGATTGGCGATAAAGTGCGCTTTCTCAATGAAAGAGGAGGAGGGATTGTAAAAGGATTCCAGGGCAAAGATATAGCCCTGGTAGAGAATGAAGATGGTTTCGATATTCCTATGCTGGTAAGAGAGTGTGTGGTGATTGAAACCGACGATTATAACCTGAAACGGAAAACGACCCCGGCCTCCACGACTGTGCAGCCTAAAGAACCGGTAAAGCCGGAGATAACCTCCCGCCCCACTGAAACCCGCGAAGGAGAGTCCCTCAATATTGTACTTGCCTATGTACCCGAAGATCCGAAAAGTATTTCAGGCACTCCTTTTGAAGCCTATCTGGTAAACGACAGCAACTACTATCTCTATTACACCTATATGAGTGCAGAGGGAAAAGCGTGGCGGGTACGTTCGCATGGGTTAGTAGATCCTAACACTAAATTATTGCTGGAAGAGTTTGAAAAAGATGTGCTGAATGAACTGGAGCGGGTAGCGGTTCACTGTATTGCTTTTAAGAATAATAAGACATTTCATGCAAAACCAGCCATACAGGTAGAATTGCGGATCGATACGGTTAAATTTCATAAGATACATACCTTCCAAGATTCGGACTACTTTGAGGAAGCGGCACTGCTGTATGATATTGTAAAGAACGACGTTCCTGTTAAACAGACCTATGTTTCGGTAGAAGAGCTTCAACAGGCTCTTTTACAGAAAAAGGGTAGCAACAAACCTGTTTCGCAACCTCTTCCTCCCAGGAAACAGCACAGTGGACTGATAGAGGTAGACCTACATATCGATGAACTGTTAGATACCACTGCCGGCATGAGCAATGCGGATATATTACAGTATCAACTGGAAAAGTTCCGGGAGGTGATAGAAACTTATAAAAATAAACGGGAACAGAAAATTGTTTTTATTCATGGAAAAGGAGATGGGGTGTTGCGGAAAGCGCTCCTGGAGGAGCTGAAACGTAAATATCCAAACTGCCGGCATCAGGATGCCTCTTTCCAGGAGTATGGATTTGGAGCTACTATGGTCACTATCCGGTAATAGAGTGCTACACTCTTTTTTGGTTCTCTGATCCCTTTCTGTCCGGCACCAAAGTTTATCTCTCTTAAAATTCAAAAGGGGCCTGAACAATTACCGCCGATAAATTGTTCATTTAGGGCGAAGCTATACCAATAATCAGGTAAACAACCGGATAAAAATAGCAACAGGTAGTGATCTATAATTCTGCAATAACGGCATACATTTGCAATACCAAAATAATAAAAAGATGAGAATAGAGAATATTACAGGAAGGGAGATCCTGGATTCCAGAGGAAATCCCACCGTCGAAGTAGACGTATTACTTGAGTCAGGAATTATGGGACGTGCATCTGTTCCTTCGGGAGCCTCTACAGGAGAGCACGAAGCTCTGGAACTGCGCGACGGAGATAAACACAGATACGGTGGTAAAGGGGTAGAACACCCGGGTAAGAACATCATTTCCGTTAACCACCCTTCTCGACGCATGGTGGTAAAGGGGTAGAAAAAGCGGTTAAGAACATCAACGAAATTATTAATCCGGCCTTGCAGGGAGTCTGTGTGGTCGACCAGATGGGTATTGATAGAATGATGCTTGAAATGGACGGTACTCCTACCAAGTCAAAACTGGGAGCCAACGCTATTCTTGGAGTTTCGCTGGCTGTAGCCAAGGCGGCAGCGGCTTACCTGGATATTCCTCTTTACCGGTATATCGGTGGCGTTAACACCTATGTAATGCCGGTACTCATGATGAACATTATCAACGGAGGTTCGCACAGCGATGCTCCTATTGCATTCCAGGAGTTTATAATACGTTCGGTAGGAGCCTCTTCCTTTAAAGAAGGACTCCGCATGGGAGCAGAAGTATTCCACGCCCTGAAAAAAGTATTGAAAGACCAGGGATTAAGCACTACCGTAGGTGACGAAGGCGGGTTTGCTCCGAAACTGGACGGTACGGAAGATGCGATTAACTCTATCCTGGAAGCGATCAAAGTCGCCGGATATAAAGTGAGAGAAGATATTACCATTGCCATGGACTGTGCCTCTTCAGAATTCTATAAAGACGGTATATATGACTATACCAAATTTGAAGGAGAAAAAGGTAAAAAGCGTACCAGCGAAGAACAGGTAAATTACCTGGAAGAGTTGATCAATAAACACCCGATTGATTCTATCGAAGACGGTATGGATGAAAATGACTGGGAAGGCTGGAAAAAACTAACAGAACGTATCGGGGATCGCTGCCAGTTGGTAGGAGATGATCTGTTCGTAACCAATGTAGAGTTCCTGGCCAAAGGAATTGAACAAGGATGTGGTAATTCCATCCTGATCAAAGTAAATCAGATCGGTAGCCTTACTGAAACTCTGAATGCCATAGAGATGGCCCACCGCAACGGGTATATGACTGTTACCTCGCATCGTTCGGGAGAGACAGAAGATGCTACCATTGCTGATATAGCAGTAGCTACTAATAGCGGGCAGATCAAGACCGGATCACTGAGCCGCTCTGACAGGATGGCTAAATATAACCAGCTACTTCGTATTGAAGAGGAATTGGGAGACCGGGCTGTATACGGTTACAAACGGCTGAAGAGAGCATCCGAATAAAAAGAGATCTTGAGAAAATTTTTAGCACCGTACATACATACGATACTAAAATTTAGATTATCTTTGTAGTGATAAAACAAACATCTGTTTACTTAGACCTATTGGTTTAGCTAAACTTTTTCTTAATCGTTATCAAAATTTTATAAGAAAGAGGATCACTGTGAAGTGGATCCTCTTTTTCTATGACGTATTTTCTGACTGACTTATCAGCCCAGCAATAGCTAAATAAAGTTTTGTAACAAAACGGGGCGAAGCAGAATGGGAAATACAAAACCAAATACTGCCCCGTAAAAGTGGGCATTGTGGTTAACATTGTCGCCTCCCCGACGAGCCATATACTGGCAATAAAGCAGATAGAGAGCGGCAAAAAGAATACCGGGTATGGGAACGACAGCAAACAACAGTATCTTAGCCCATGGGTTAAAGACGATAGAGGCAAAAAGTACAGCCGAAACTGCCCCGGAAGCGCCAATCGAAATATAATAAGGGTTGTTGCTTTTACTTACAAGGTCATATACGGAAGCAACGATCATCCCGCCGAAGTAGAGGATAATGAAAGAGATACGTCCCATACCATATACCTGAAAGATCTTTTCCATATAGGAACCAAACGACCAGAAAGTGAACATATTGACGAATAGGTGCATCGTATCGGCATGCACAAAGCCATACGAAATAAAACGGTACCACTCTCCGTCACGTTTAATGAGATAGGGAATAAAAGCCAGTTTTTCAAAAAGCCGGCGATTATTAAAACACATATACGAGCATACTACTGTGAGACCAATAATAATCCAGGTTACCATATTATTCTATTTTACCTGCAAAAATAACAATCCCCGCCAGTTTACAAAAAAGAGACCGGTTTCTTTTTACAGAAATGCGGTCTCTTCTCTTAAATTTTCTGCCGGCCTATTCACCGATGAGATCATCATATATCCATGCCAACCGTTTACGTAAAAAAAGTACAGCATAACGTTTACGAGATATCAATGTATTTACCGGTATACCCGTAGCTTCCGATATCTCCCGGAAAGGGATACCCTGTAGTTCCGTCAGTTCAAACACTTCGCGTTGCTCTATGGGTAATTCTGCCAATGCCTCTTCCAGCTCATCCCAGACCAGGGTTTTAATATACTCCTGCTCCGGAGAAGCCGTATCATCACAGATATCATAAGGGAGGTATTCTTCCTCTTTTTCGGATACACTTCCGGGTAAACGCTCCTCCTTACGTTTACGACTCCGGTCAATCAGCTGATTTCCGGCTACTGAATAGAGCCACGCCGAGACATGCTCTATCGGGTTCTCGATCAGATCAATACGGGAGAGCTGATAAAAGACATTCTGTACAATATCCTCTATATCCTCTTAGGAGACCGTCCGCTTACGCAGATATCCTTTGAGTTGCTGATGATACTTCCGGAATATATCCGTGATCTGCCGGTGCTTTATCCGTTCGCGCTCTTCTACCACTACCGCTGCTGTCATGGACGATCCTGCTCTGTTCTCTCCTCTCTTTCACACGCATTCTCTTCCGGGGATCCACACATAAAGCGCCGGATAAACTCCCGCTTCTCCTGAGCAGACATATTAGCTGTCTTTTCATGGAACCGATCGTGTACATCGTGTATATGTGCGGGCCAGCGACCTCTTACTCCCCTTTTATCGGGGCCACAACAGCCAGGTTCGTAATACCACTTATGCGGATGTCCCAAACCTCCGAAAAGGATCCGGAACAACAGGATCAATCCGGCAGCCTGCCAGTAACAAATGGTACTTAATACGAAAATCGACGGCATTAAGGCGTTCCAGAGTGCCATCACAATCCCAATAGCTGCTGCGACAACCAGCAAACCACCTAAAAATCCCCATACTATTTTAGCTTTTCTCTTTACCATAATTTTATAATTTTACGCCCGGTTCTCAGTAATCTCTATCGCTCCCCGGTAACAAACCGACAAGCACTTACCACAACCTACACAGTTATTTTCGTTCTTTATAATTATATATTTCAGATCATTGATAGTGAGCGCATCCAATACATTTCTTCTGCAACGCACCACGCATTTTTCACAACCATCGCATCTGTTACCATCAATGTGTAAAGATACCTCTCTTTTTTCTCTTCTAAACATATCTGTCTTCTTTTTACATTAAAAACTACATCAGTAAAGCATGCTTTACTGCTAAGAACGAATGAAGTTTTCCGATATTTTATTTCCCGGAGAAAAAAAGTATATTTTTCGATTCTCACCATTTTTCGTATATAGATCATTCTTTTGGGGTATGACCACTATATCAAGACCAGAAGAAGGTATAAGAGTACCGATAGCCGCTACCGTAATAACGGTAGAATGAGAACCATACATTGATAAGAAAGAAAATCCTTGCCGAAAGAGCCAACAAAGTAATTAATTTACACATAAATAAATTTATGCTTATAAAACAGACTTCATCAAACATCTTTTTTAACCGGATATTTTCCTATGAAATCTGAGAC
>JAJPZL010000147.1 GCA_021204375.1 Bacteroides sp. | reverse complement strand
TTAATAAAAGAATTAATTCTAAAGTCGAATTTCAGAAAAGTATAAATATAAAAGCTCTGAAAACTAAGGTTTTCAGAGCTTTTCCGCTTTCTAAGCGGTCCGGACGAGACTCGAACTCGCGACCCCATGCGTGACAGGCATGTATTCTAACCAACTGAACTACCGGACCAATCTTTTCATTTTTCAGTGTCAATCTCTCCTGATTGCGATGCAAAGGTAGAGATATTTTTTATTTTCGCAATAGTTTCAGGCAAATATTTTTGCTCTTTTTTTACTTATTCTGAAAATGAGAAAGTTACATTTTCATTTTTTTTGCGCCGTATACGCACTCCCCTCCCACTTACCAAAATAATGGTTATTTTTACGCAGTTTATTATATACGTTATACCATGAAAGAGATAAAAGAGACACCAGTGAACCGGGAAATGGTTGATCTGATTATTGAGAAGTTTAAAATTGATGACTTTGCCAAAGCTACGATCCGCGAAGTAAAAGCCATAGCCCAGGAGGCAGAAGAGAGAACAGGTACCGAATTTATCAAAATGGAGATGGGTGTACCGGGTCTTCCCCCCTCTGCGGTAGGTGTAAAAGCAGAGATAGAAGCTTTAGAAAACGGAATAGCGAGTCTCTACCCCGATATTAACGGGCTCCCTGAACTTAAAAAGGAGGCTTCTGCTTTTATCAAAGCTTTTATGGATGTAGATATTGATCCTGAATGGTGTGTCCCCGTAACAGGTTCTATGCAGGGAACCTACGCCTCTTTTCTTACCTGCGGACAATGTGATCCGCAAAGAGATACCATTCTTTTTATTGATCCCGGATTTCCCGTGCAAAAACAGCAGCTTGTGGTATTGGGATATAAGTATTCGAGCTTTGACGTATATAATTACCGGGGCGGGAAACTCCGGGAAAAACTGGAGAGCTATCTTAAAAAAGGGAATATATCCGCCATTATCTATTCGAATCCCAATAATCCAAGCTGGGTTTGCCTTAAGGAGGAGGAACTGGCGATCATCGGAGAACTCTCGATGAAATACGATGTGATTATTCTTGAAGACCTGGCCTACTTTGCTATGGACTTCCGTACCGACCTGAGCCATCCCAGACAAGCTCCCTATCAACCCAGCGTTGCCCGTTATACAGATAAATATATCATACTGATATCGGGTTCGAAAGCCTTCAGTTATGCCGGACAACGCATCGGCGTGGTTTGTATCTCCGATACTCTTTACTACCGTAGTTATTCCGGTTTTACCAAGCGTTACGGAGGTGGCACTTTTGGTACTGTTTTTATCCACCGTGTACTCTACGCTCTCTCTTCGGGTACCAGCCATTCGGCTCAGTACGCCATGGCCGCTATGTTAAAAGCTGCCCGCCAGGGAGAATATAATTTTCTGGAAGAGGTAAAAATATATGGTAACCGCGCCCGGAAGCTTAAAGAGATCTTTCTTCGCCATGGTTTTCAATTAGTATACGATAATGACCTGGGCGATCCTGTAGCAGACGGATTCTACTTTACCATCGGTTATCCCGGTATGAGTGGTGGTGAACTGATGAGAGAGCTTATGTACTACGGAGTCAGCGCTATTTCCCTGGTTACCACCGGAAGCGACCAGCAGGGACTCCGGGCCTGTACCTCTTTTATCAAGGATCATCAGTACGATGAACTTGAAAAGCGAATGAAGCTTTTTGCAGCCAACCATCCCATCGTCTGAAAATAAGCTATCTTCCTTCACAGATAACTTCTGTCTTACCTATAGTTCCACTCATTTTTTCCTCCCGGAAAAATAAAAAGGTGGAACTATGTTTGTCTATTCGACTTTTTATTCTATATTAGAGGCGAATAGATCAAACTAAAAAACCCCACACATGAATATAAATACCAACATATTTAAGATCGAGTCGAACAAGGAGGCCCTCTCACGGGGAAAGATCCTTATCTCAGAGCCATTTCTTACCGAAGAGATCTTTGAACGTTCGGTTGTCCTGTTGGTAGAGCACAATCCGGAGGGTTCTATGGGAATTGTAATGAACAAAGCCCTGCCGGTAATGGTCAATGAATTGGTTCCCGAATTTGATACTATCGACGATATCCCCCTTTATAAAGGCGGTCCTTTAGGAGAAGATATTCTCTTTTATCTTCACACACTCGAAGACATTCCGGGTTGCTTTGAAGTAGGCAACGGACTTTACTTAAACGGTAACTTTAATACTATTAAAGAGTACATCCTCACCGGTAACAACTTTAAGGATCAGATACGTTTCTTTCTGGGTTATTCCGGGTGGGATTTCGAACAACTCGTTAGGGAAGTAGAAGAAAACACCTGGATCATCAGTAAATCTTCCATAGGAATGCTTAATCATGACAATTCGGATAATCTGTGGCGGGAATCGCTCGAAAAGATGGGTGGTAAATACCGCATATGGTCTCGTTTTCCACAATATCCTTTTCTGAACTGATCCTACCAACGTATAGATAAAATGCCGATACTCCATACAGAGCTATCGGCATTTTTTATAAAAAAGTTTTTTATTGAGGCCACCCCGGAGAGAAGAGATCACTTCAATGAATACCGCTTCTGAAGCTTCTCTTTCGCGGCTTCATTCAATGAATTAAAATATTTCTTCCATCCCGGGCAATAAGTAATATGCCACCGCCAGAAACGTCCCACAAGAGATTTGGGATTTTTGTCATACTTAGCCCTTACCGGACACTTCTCGCAATTGTGTGCCATTCCATTTTCGATTATAAGTTATAACTTTATAAAGGGTAATTATACAAAGATATAACTATTACAAAAACTTCTAAGCCTGGAATGTAGTACTTTTTTCCGGATCATCATTTATTTTCTTCCAGCCAGTTTTCAAAAAGTGAGAGATGTTTCTCTTCATCGGCGATCAGTTTTGCCAGTAGCTGTAAAGTTACTTCGGTAGTTTTATTTTCAGGAAGAGCGGATACTTTTCCGGCAATCTTTTTATACTCGGTAACGGTTCTCTGTTCAGATCTTACCCCAAATTCTACAGCCTGGCGGGCAGTTTTCCCGTAATCCACATGAGAAGTATTATACTCCTGGGTCACTTTTCCTTCAAGTTTAAGGATGAAATCACCCAGCTTGTCCATATGTTTCATCTCTACCAGGGCAATACCGAGCATCAGTTCTCCTATATCGTCGAACAGGGCTTCCTGTGAAATATACTGGTTAATGGCATTGAGTTCAGAAAATCCGTTAGCTCCCCGGTATACAGCATAAAACCATTCGGGTTCTACGCCCTGACCCGCCTTTACATCGGTAAACTCAGGATAGATTACATCAGAGTTACTGTAACTCATTGAATTAACAAGGCCGGTAGTAAGATCGTCCAACTGGTTGGTACCTCTTTTTTTCATCAGGGCATGCATAGCCTTTAAATTAGTACTGTCCATGGTATTATTGGTATAAGTTTATAAATATATTAACACGGTTACGCACCGGATTGTTCCGGAAGGGAAAAGTTGTGTAAAAATGTGCAGGTCATCCGATGCCTGGTAATCTATTAAAAAGAATTTTATTCGGGGTGAAAAAACAAAGTTCAAACAGGGGGATATCGAAATACCGATGTATGGTATGGGGTGGTATAAAGCCGGAAAGAAAAGAATATAACCGTGACCGGGAAGAGAGATAAAGAGAAGGAGTTAAAACAGGGGAACGCTCTGCAATATATCCTTCTCTTTTTCGTCTATGAGTAAAGAGAGTCTTTCTGAGTGTAACGATTTTAGTAAACAGAACCTACGATAAAGATAAGTAGTACCCATATATGCCCTATAGAGGGAGCCGGTGCCCTGGATAACTTCCTTCGCCGCTGTGTACACAACCCGTATAAAATACTTAAACCCTACCTGCGTACGGGTATGACAGCGATAGACCTGGGTTGTGGCCCCGGCTTCTTTACCAGAGAGATGGCACACCTTGTAGGGGCATCCGGTAAAGTATATGCTGCTGATCTCCAACAGGGAATGTTGGATAAACTGAAGCAGAAGATCAACGGTATACCGTTGCAAAATCGTATTACGCTCTGCAGGTATGATACCCACTGGTTGAATATTCCCGGCAAAGCGGATCTGATGCTGGCTTGTTATATGATACACGAAGTACCGGATCAGGATCGTCTCTTCCGGGAGTTTAGCTCGCTGCTGAATCCTGGAGGAAAGATCCTGATCATCGAACCGCGCTTTCATGTGAAAAAGAGAGCGTTCACCGGGATGGTGCAGCGGCTGAAAGAATATGGGTTCAACGGGGTGGAAAAACCGGAAATATTTTTCAGCAGGAGTATATTAATGGAGAAAGATGGGGATAAGGTTTCTTTATAAACAACAAAAAACTAACTTTTTAAAAAAGCAAACACCATGATATTTTACTTCTCAGCCACCGGAAATTCTTTGCAGGTAGCCACGGCTATTGCCCAAGGACAACAGGAAGAACTGATCTCTGTTCCAGAGTGTTTTAAGAAAGGTACCTTTGAATTCACGCTCCGCGAGGACGAAAAGATCGGCTTTGTCTTCCCTGTCTATTTTTACGGGCTTCCTACTATTATCACTCAATTTATAGGCCGGCTTAAACTTAACAACTATTACCTGCAATATATATTTGCGGTTTGTACCTGCGGGGGCTCTTCGGGTTATGTGCTTTACCGGCTACGTACGGAAATAGCCAGAAAACATTTGTGGTTCAATTACGGTAATACTATTTTATTGCCGGATAATTATATTCTTCTTTTTAACCTGCTTCCTCCTCCGGAAAAGAGAAAAAAGATGTTCGCTGCTGCCATCCCGCAGATAAACAAAGTAAATGAAGAGATTACCAGCCGCAGGCAGGGTATCTCCAAAGAGAATCAGGGAGCATTACTCGGTATAATGACCTCCTTGTTCTATCCGATGTATAGCCGGGGACGGAAAACGGCACCTTTTCATGCAACGAAGGCCTGTACAGGGTGCGGACTTTGCGGGCGGATCTGTCCTTCGGAGGCTATCCGGCTGGAGAAAGAACGGCCGATTTGGGTGAAGGATAAGTGTGTGCAATGCCTGGGGTGTATTCATCGCTGTCCGGTACGGGCTATTGAGTATGGAACTAAAACCCGGAAGCGGGAACGGTATGTGAATCCGAATTGTAAATCTCTTCAATAAAAAACCGGGAGCATACAACTCCCGGTTTTTTATTGAAGAGAGGTTCCTGTTTATCTGGATGAAGGGATAAAGGTATATCCACCTTTCCCATTGGGTTGTATGGTTCCTATCCATGTTCCTGCAATATGCATACCTGCTACCGGAATATGATGCTTTGCTACATATTCCAGAATAGCTTTCCGTGAGGCAATGGCTGCCTGGGGATCTACATCATAAGTTACCGCTATCTCCGGATAGGGCATCTGAACAGGAGTCACGTGAGTAAGATCACCCCATATCAGTAGTTTTTCTTCCCATGAAACCAGCAGATAGCCTACATGCCCGGGCGTATGGCCGAATGCCTCTATAACAAAAATACCGTCTCCACGCTCTTCGCCTAAGTGAAGGGTGGGTGTCTTTGTGACATCTCCGGTTTTTTCATACACCTCCAGAGTTGTCTGTGCATTCCGGAAACTTCCCTGTTTATCCTGCGGTAATTTCTCCATTTCGCTCTTACTAGTCCAATAGTCATATTCTACCTGCGAGAGCGAGACTGTACTGTTTGGAAATACCCGTTCTCCATCTTTAAGCAAGCCACCGATATGATCACTATGCATGTGGGTAAGACGGATATCGAGTTTATCACCGGGATCTATACCGGCTGCCCGGAGATTACTAAGGAGTTCTTTTCCCAGCCCTGTATCGAAGAGGAAGTTTCCTGTAGGAGATTTTACCAAGAATGCATTGATCGCACTTGGGTAAGTTCCTTCCGGAAGGGTTTCAGCGATCATTTCCGGAGTTGCATCTATAAGAATGCCGATATTACCCTGCGAGGCATTATCGGTCAGTGTATACACTTCGTACTGGCCCACCTGGTAACGGAATAGGTTCTGAGGCTCAGCTGCCGGGGCAGCTATGGTGAAAGCTCCTATTATCAGATAGGAAATTAAATACTTCTTTTTCATCTTAACTTATTATTTACGGGTCCACATTCCTTTAATGGTACCGAATACCAATTTGTGATATTCACCGGCGTCGGCATAGCCCTCTTCTACAAAATCTCTTCCTTTCTGCAGATAGTAATCATCGGGGTTCACAGTAGTGATCTCAGCCAGTTCGCACTCAATTATAAGGCTGGCTTCTTTATAGGCTATACTTCCTCCGGGAGTTTGTACGGCAGTAAGGCCGTGGGTTTTCATCTTATCGGTACCCCGTCCGCTGGCTGTTCCAAAATACATAATCTTCTCTTTATATGGTGCATCAAAGAAAGTAAGAGTATAAGTACGGTGATTACGTATATATTCCAGGGTATAACGACTGGCTCTCAGGAATCCCCATACTACGGGTTCTTCAAACAGAATTCCCCATCCGCCGTAAGAAGCTACCATGGAGTTGTAATCTTCAGGAATTCCCGAAGTGATCACCGAATAATCCTCAGCAAAAAGTTTGAATACATTCTCGTGAATCTCAGAAGGTTTTACAGATTTGAACAGATCGTCAAAAGAGCGTGTTGCTAATTCTTCCGGGGTAAGTGCCACAGTTTCAGCAACCACATCTCCGGCTTTATCACCGGCATTGCCGTTGCATCCTGCTAAGAGTGCAACCGATAAAAGTAAAAAGATAAACTTTTTCATGATTTACTATAAATAAATTATAACAACAAAGTTAGTGGTTTACCGATATAAAACCGAAAAGTTGCGGTTTTTTAGTGTTAAAAGGTGTACAGC
>JAJPZL010000341.1 GCA_021204375.1 Bacteroides sp. | reverse complement strand
AGCATCGATATAGGCCTTGAATTTGTCTGGCTCTGCCACCCACTCGTGGATACGGTCATCGAAGAATGTAAGCTCTTCCTGAGTGATCTCAAAAGTTACGGTTTGTTCTTCTCCGGGTTCCAGCTCAATTTTACGGAAGCCTTTTTAACTCTTTCAACGGGCGGGCGAAAGAGGATCTCTCGTCTCCGATGTAGAGTTGCACGACCTCTTTTCCTTTTACAGGGCCTGTATTGGTTACTGTTACCGATACTTTGATCTTATCTTCCGGGCTGTTCAGCTGCTTTTTGTCGGCGGTTATTTGGCTATAGGCGAAAGAGGTGTAGCTTAAACCGTGGCCAAAGGGAAAGAGTGCGGGGATCTTTTTCGTATCGTGCCAGCGGTATCCTACCAGGATATCTTCTTTGTATTCCTGGCGAATACTATCACCGGGGTAACTCATATAGTCAAAGGTATGGGCTCCGTTATCGGTCAATTTTACGGGGAAAGAGAAAGGGAGTTTACCGCTGGGAGTTACATCCCCGGAAATAATATTTGCCAGTGCGTTTCCTGCTTCGGAACCTGAGTACCAGGCTTGCAAAATAGCCGGTACTTCTTGTACCCAAGGCATAGCTACGGCATTTCCGCTAACCAATACTACGATCACGTTTTTATTGACTGCCAGGAGTTCCCGGATCAGTTCGTTTTGTCCGAAAGGGAGGTCATAGGTAATGCGGTCTCCGGCTTCAGCATCCTGTTGGTGATTCTTGTTGAGTCCGCCTACAAAAATTACGACTTCGGCATCCTTCGCTTTTTCTACCGCATCGGCCCGCAGGCTATCCGTTATCTCCTGAGGGATCTCTTCTACACGGCCATAATGGGGTCTACCTGCTTTATATCCTTGTGCATAGTTGATTTTATCTCCGTAGCGGGCTTTCAGTCCTTCTAACGGAGAGACTTCTCTTTTTACTTTCAGTTCGGAAGAGCCTCCCCCCTGGGTCTGGGCACGGGTCGCATTCTCTCCTACTACCAGAATACGCTCATACTTTTCTCCCTGTAAAGGTAGTAAGGCGGGTTGTTTCGTTGAGACGGAACTATTTTTCAATAAGACTATACCATCTTCGCTTATTTTCCGGGCTACCTCAAAGTGCTCTTCACTGGCAAAAGATCCACAGGGTTTATGGCGGTTCATGGCTGTACGGAAAATAAGTCTCAGGATACGGGATGCTTTATCGTCAAGGGTAGAGATGGGGTATTTACCCTCTTTTAATCCTTTCAGATAGGGAGCAGCCAGGTAGTAATCATCATACGTAAATTCCGACTCCCGGGCAAGGCCGTCGGTATAAGTACCCATCTCAATGTCCAGGCCATTGAAAACGGCTTCGTCGGTATCGTGGGCTCCTCCCCAATCGGTAATAACCGCTCCGTCAAATCCCCACTCCTCTTTTAATATTTTATTCAGTAGTAGGTCGTTGTGGCAAGCGTGCTCACCTCTTACTTTATTATAGGCTCCCATAATAGTCCAGGAGCCTCCCTGTTGTGCGGCTGCTTTAAAAGCGGGTAGGTATATTTCGTGCAATGCCCGGTCGCTCAGGTGTACATCAATGTGGCCTCTCCAGAGTTCCTGATTGTTGAGTGCAAAGTGTTTTACACAGGCAGCAACTCCGTTTTTCTGCAATTCCTGAATATAAGGAACAACCAGTACGGAAGCCAGATAGGGATCTTCTCCTATATACTCAAAATTGCGTCCGTTCAGGGGGGTACGGTAGATATTGACTCCGGGACCTAAGAGAACATCCTTCTCCCGATAGCGGGCTTCTTCCCCGATCGCTTTTCCGTAAATAGCCGACATTTCCGGGCTCCAGGTGGCTGCCAGGCAGGTAAGAGCCGGAAAGGCAGTGCAGGAGTCATTGGTCCATTGGGCCCGTTTCCAGGTGTTCCACTCTATCTCTTCTCTTACTCCGTGGGGGCCGTCACTCATCCAGAGTTCGGGAATACCGAGACGGGGTACTCCATGGCTGCTGAATTTACTTTGTGCGATACAAAGTTTTACTTTCTCTTCAAGTGTCATCCGGTTAAGGGCATTCTTTACACGCTCTTCAATGGGTTGGTTGTCATCCAGATAGAGCGGTAGCTGGGCATATCCGGAGCAGAAAAAAGCGATTGCTATAGTTGCTAAAAAGAGAATTCTCTTTTTGATTTGTGTCTGTTCCATGCAAATGAGTATAAATATGTTTTTCTTTAATAAATAGTTGGGGTTGTTTTTCAAAAGCGAACCAGTTGGGGAGAGCCATTATGCCGGAACATGTGTCCTTTCCGGTCGGGATCAAAGGTAGCAGGATTATTTTTATCTACCAGGACCACATTGAACATTCTCTCTTCTACCATGCCTTCGTAGCTTCACTGCCGCTCCTCTATAATAAGGGTCTGGGTTTTGTCGTCATACGTGATAGGGATCATAGTGTAAGCTCCTTTTTCGTAATCATAGTTGGTTCCCTGGTCTTCGTAAAGGGTAAAGTGTCCATTCTGCCCGGCGTATACATAGATGGTGATCTCCTCCAGCGGTTCTTCATCTGTGTATTGTATGGATGGACCATAGGGAATAATGGAGCCTTCCCGTACAAAAAGCGGCATTCGCTCGTAAGGAGCATTCACTGTTAGTTTTTGTCCTCCTTCTATATGATGACCGGTGTAGTAGTCGTACCACCCGGATATTTCGGGAAAATAGACTTCCCGGTTGCGGGCTTCATAAGTATATACGAGACAAACCATCAGGGCAGGACCGAACATATACTGGTCACTGATATCTTGTACCTGGGTATCTTTTCCAAAGTCCATCACCAATCAGCGCATAAGGATATAATCATTAAACCAGGTCATACCTGCCAGGGAATAGATATAGGGCATCAGGCGGTAGCGGAGCTGAGTGTAATAGAGCATAGAACGATAGGCTGGGTGATCTTCGGGGGCAATGTTCCAGGGTTCCCGGTAGGGATACTGGCCGTGCGAACGGAACATGGGCACAAAGGCTCCGAACTGGAACCAGCGGGTATTGAGTTCTCGCCACTCTTTGTAATCTGCATTTTCTGTCTGGCTTTTATTTCACTCCCGTTGTGCTGCTACATAGCGGTTTTCTGTACAGAATCCTCCGATATCCATAGTCCAGTAGGGAATACCACTCATAAAGAAATTTAATCCGGCAGCTATCTGTGCTTTCATATCCTCCCAACGGGTGGCTATGTCTCCGCTCCAGGTGGCGGTTGAGTAACGCTGCAATCCGGCAAATCCGGAACGGGTGAGCAGGAAGATGCGCTTATCGGGGTCTGCTCCCCGCTGGCCTTCGTAAATACCCTGGGCATTTACCAGCGCATAGGCATTGAAATATTTGGTAGAAGGTCCCAGTGCGGTGGGGCCGCAGAACTGTTTTCTGTACTCCATATCGGTGCAATCCCGTATATTGGGTTCGCTGGCATCCATCCACCAGGCATCTATTCCCAGGGGGTAGAGTTTATCTTCTAGTTGTTTCCAGAAGAGCTTCCGTGCACCTTCGGAATAGGCATCGTAGAAAGAGCCTACATAGCCGGGGCCTACCCAATCCCGCAGGCTATCTTTTACGGCCTGTTTGTACATCCATCCGTTTCGGTCGAACTCCTTATAGTGCTGGGTATTTACATAGAACTTGGGCCAGACGGAGATCATAAAACGGGCATTCAGGGCATGTACGGAGTCGATCATTCCTTTGGGGTCGAAGAAGCGGGTTTGATCAAACTCGTGGCTTCCCCACTGGTCATCTTCCCAGTAGTTCCAATCCTGTACAATATTATCGATAGGGAATCCTCTTTCCCGGAACTCTTTCAGGGTACTGAGGAGTTCCTCCTGAGTACGGTAGCGTTCCCGGCTTTGCCAGTAACCCATGGTCCATTTGGGCATGATCTGCGACTTACCGGTTAACCGGCGGTATCCGCTGATCACTTCGTCTGCATTTTCTCCGTAAATAAAGTAATAGTCGATCTCATTTCCCATTTCACTATAAAGGGAGAGTTTATTCTGTTCTGTTTCAGCAACCGGACTGAGAGCTGTAAGCCCCAGGTAAGAGGTTCCTCCATCTGGTTTCCATTCAATCTTCAGGGGAACCTTTTTTCCGGCTTCTAAAGAGACAGCAAATTTATAGCTGTTGGGATTCCAGGCGGTCCGCCAACGCTCTTCTACCACCTCCTTATGGTCTATCCATACCATAACATAGCCTGCATAGTAGAGATGGAACCGATAGAGACCACTTTCGGAGAGTTCGATCTCTCCCTAGTAGGTTACGGTAGCGCCTGAAAGAGGAAAACCTTCGGGAAGGTTAAGGATGCTTTTTGCATCTTCGTAAGAGATGGTGCTTTCCCGGCGTACCAGTGTACTCTCTCCTTTCTCAGGGGCAGGAATATAGGTGGCAGTAAGTGCTCCCTCCTGCCCTTCCTGATTATAGAGCCGGAACTGGTCGAGCTGTGCGTAATCCCGGACATCCCCAAATTTGCTCAGGGAGTAATTATCCCACAGGATACCGTAATTGTAACTGGATAGTATAAAGGGTACGGATACTTTGGTGTTATACTGAAACAGGGATTCGTTCTTTCCTTTGTAATTGAATTCGTCGGCCTGGTGTTGTCCCAATCCGTAAAAGGCTTCTCCTCCGGGAGATTCAAAGAGTTAACGGATCTGGTATCCTTTTGTTCCCTCTACGGTGATGGGTGAAAATGTCTTTCCCTCTCCGTGGTTCTCTTGCAGTAGCGTTTTTCCGGAGAGATCGGTAAAGTTCACTTCGCCGTTCACGGTGTTAACGGTTCCTTTGATACGATTGGTGGAGATTGTGATGGCATATTCCTGTTCTTCAACAGAGAATTCTGTTCTCTTTTTGGCTTCAGGAATGATCATCAGACTCTTTTCTTTAGAAAAATGGCCGGCAGGCGTAGCGGTAACCCGGATTATATCTTCATCTATTACTTCCAGTCGTATCATGCGGGTTTGAGTGGCATCCGGCTGACTGATGGTTACTATTACTCCGTCAGCGGTTTTTTCGTAGCCGGTACCCTGGCAGGCGGCACAAAGGATCAGCAGGATCCCATAGATATATTTTCTTTCATACTGATATTTTTCCGGTTATGTGTTTTCATATCTGGTAAAGATATGCACAATATCAGGAAGAAACAAATCTATCGGGTTGTTGTTTGCAAAGGAAGGGTGCTGCTTTGATAAACTGAAGGTAAACTACCAAACTCTTTTTTGAAACATTTACTGAAATATTTCGGGTTATTAAATCCTACCTGATAAGCTACTTCGGATACATTGAGCTGTTTACAGGATAAAAGCCGGGCGGCTTGTTGCATCCGGATACTACGAATAAACTTCGAAGGAGATCTTCCGGTTATAACCCGGAGTTTTCTATAGAGGTTCACCCGGTTCATCCCCATAGCCCTGCTTAATTCCTGTA
Source organism: Bacteroides sp. (assembly GCA_021204375.1). Lineage (GTDB taxonomy): Bacteria > Bacteroidota > Bacteroidia > Bacteroidales > Bacteroidaceae > Bacteroides. The sequence continues at coordinate 1,426 of JAJPZL010000341.1, read as the reverse complement.
CGGATAATTCGGTGCTTTCCATATTTATTTCAATATACTGTACAACTCTTTTTACCCATTCTTCTTCAGTAGGGGTAACAAGAACTTTTAAGGAGAAAACAGGGCCCGGTTCCGTCCGGAGTGGGCGATCTATAGAAGTGAAGGAAGGAGACACACTCTCTTGTTCCGTATGCCGGCAGACAGAGGTTCTGTGATAACTCCCCGGATCGGAATGGTTACGGATCAACCGGTAGAATAAAAGGAAAAGAGCAGGAACAAGACTGTTGATAAGTAAGATATAAAACACTTCCATAGTATATCAATGGCTTTTTTACAACATGTATGGTGACGGAAAAAGGTGATACCCTGCCGGTATTTTTTCCGGATTTATTTTTTCTTATGCCAGGCAAAACGAGGGTTGTTCCGTAACTTTTATTACCTTTGTCTGAGTTTTAACTAATCAATAACAATAACAAATATGATGCATACTTGGTTTGAGTGTAAGATCCGTTATGATAAAACCATGGAGAACGGAATGATCAAAAAGGTTACGGAACCTTATCTAGTAGATGCACTCAGTTTTACGGAAGCGGAAACTCGTATTATCGAAGAAATAACCCCTTATATATCTGGTGAATTTACTGTATCGGATATCAAACGTGCCAATTACAGCGAACTCTTTTTCAGTGAGGAGGAATCGGCAGACCGCTGGTTTAAATGTAAGCTGCTGTTTGTTACCTTAGACGAAAAAAGTGGAACGGAAAAGAAGGTGGCTTCGCACGTATTGGTACAGGCGGCTGAGTTGCGGGACGCCATTGCGAAGTTGGATGAGGGTATGAAGGGTACGATGGCTGATTATCAGATCGCTTCGGTTACGGAAACTGCGATTATGGATGTATATCCTTACGGTGCTGAGGGTGATAAGCCGGAGGTATAAATATTAGTTCTTTTTCCGCTCCCGGAAGGAGGTTTACGAAACAATTAGCTGTTACGAAAGTTTTATTCCATATGAGTATAGCTGATAACATAGAGGCGATCCGGGCCACACTGCCGGAACAGGTACGATTAGTGGCCGTTTCTAAATTTCATTCGGTCGAATCGATCACCGAGGCTTACCAGGCGGGCCAACGTATTTTTGGGGAGAGTAAAGTACAGGAGATGACAGCTAAGTATGAGATCTTACCTAAAGATATAGAGTGGCACTTTATCGGCCATTTACAAAGTAATAAGATAAAGTATATGGTGCCGTATGTAAGTATGATACACGGTATTGATAGTTATAAGTTACTGGCAGAGGTGGATAAACAGGCCCGCAAAGCGGGCAGAAAGGTAAATTGCCTGCTCCAGATCCATATTGCAACTGAAGAGAGTAAGTTTGGCTTTGATTTTCAGGAGTGCCGCAGGATGCTGGACGAGGGCCAGTGGAAAGAGCTGGAGTATGTTACTG
>JAJPZL010000369.1 GCA_021204375.1 Bacteroides sp. | reverse complement strand
CTATTTATATAAAATACAATTAGTATGGCTGCTAAAGAAGCAAATACCGAACAACTACTCCTGGAAGCTGCTGAAACAGAATTCCTTGAAAAAGGCTATGGCAAAGCCAGGACCACTGAAATAGCTAAAAGAGCCGGAGTTAACCATGCCATGCTGCATTATTATTTCCGCACCAAAGAGCATCTTTTTGAAATAGTATTCCGTAAAAAAGCGGCTCTGATGTCAGAAGTTCTATCTTTTTCTTTCAACCAGGATCTTCCCTTCCTGGGAAAAGTAAATAAGTAGCCGAAGATCATTTTGATTTCATTGCTGCCAATCCGCAACTCCCCATTTTTATCTTCAGCGAAGTCATGTATAATGAAAAATTATTCTCTCTGCTTACAGACGTTTTACGGGAAAAGGTAGAGTCTATTCTTAAAGAGTTGAAAAGAGAGATAGACCGGGAAAGTTCCAAAGGTACCATACGCTATATAGCCCCTTACGATCTATTGCTCACTATGGTTTCCCTGAACATATTTATATTATGAGTGCACCGGCTATCAGCGGGGTGCTGGGTGTCGGAGAAGAAGAGTACCTGCATTTTCTGGAGCACCGTAAACAGGTAAATGTAGAAACTATTTTAAATCAGTTAAGAATCTGATTTTTTACCTCACGGTCAACAAAACTGTTAATCATACTTGTTATAACAAATAGATAATAGAAACATATTCCAATACGATCCGATTATGAGCTATCGTTTTATTCCAGCAGTTCTTCTGTTTTTTGTGGTCCATACCCTTCATGCCCAGTTAAGCATAGAAGAGTGTTATGTAAAAGCAGAAGCCAATTATCCGCTTATCAGGCAATATGATCTGATAGAGAGAACCCGGGACTACAATCTCTCCAATGCATTCAAAGGTTATCTGCCCCAGTTCCAGCTATCCGCCAAAGCTACCTACCAGTCGGAAGTAACCCAACTTCCCTTCGATTCGGAAGAGTTCTCTACCCTTATGCCCGGAGTAACTATTTCCAATATGAGTAAAGACCAGTACAGTGCTACCTTAGACCTGAACCAGAACATCTGGGACGGAGGGACTATAAAGGCTCAGCAGGAGAACATCCGGAGGCAGGCAGAAGTAGATAAAAATAATCTGGAAGTAACTCTCTATCCTATCCGCAGCAGGGTCAATCAACTCTTTTTCGGTATTCTGCTACAGGATGAAATGTTGAACCAGAATACACTCTATCAGGAAGAGTTGCAACGGAACTATACCCAGGTATCTGCTTATATGGAGAACGGATTAGCTAACAAGGCCGATCTGGATGCAGTCAAAGTAGAACAACTCCAGGCCGTTCAAAGCCGTATCAACTATATTTATACCAGAAAAGCCTATCTGGAAATGTTCTCTGCACTGATCGGTGAAAAGATCGACCAAGATACTCCGCTTCTCAAACCCGATGCAGATCAGCTCTATCCGTTTATGATCCGGCGGCCCGAACTCTCCCTATACCAGGCACAAATAAATCAGGCAGAAGCCAGTAAAAAAGAGATCAACGCAGGAATAATGCCCAAAATAGGAGTCTTTGTTACAGGCGGTTACAGCAAACCCGGGCTGGATATGTTCAAGGACAAATTCTCCGCCTATTACATTGCCGGAGCTTCTCTGAGCTGGAACATCAGCAATTTCTATACCCGGAAAAATAACCTCCGTACCGTAGAGCTCAACAAAGCCATGATACAGACCCAGATGGATACCTTCCTGTTCAATACCAACCTGGATATCACCCAGAACAACAGTGAGATCCAGAAATACAGGGAAATAGTAGAGAGCGATACCGAGATCATCCGGCTGCGCAATTCCGTCAAACGCTCTGCAGAAGCCAAACTTGCCAACGGAACCCTCTCTGTGCTGGATCTGATGAAAGAAGTAAATGCCGAGCAGACCGCTATCCAGGATAAGATCCTGCACGAGATCGAATTCATACAAGCCGTTTATAACCTGAAATATAGTACAAACAATTAAGAAATAAGCAGATGAAAGCATGTAAATATCTCATAGTAACAATCTTTGTATCGGGCTTGTATGCCTGCCATAAAAAAGGACTCGAATACGATGCATCGGGTATATTTGAAACAACAGAAGTGATCGTATCCGCACAAGCCAACGGAGAAATTCTCCGGTTAGGGATCCAGGAGGGCGATCTGCTCGAAGCCAACCAGCCGGTCGGCCTGATAGATACTACCCAACTCTACCTGCAGAAAAAACAACTCCAGGCCAGTATCAGTAGTGTACAGAACAGAAAGACCACTCCCTCTACCCAAATAGCCTCCCTGCAACAACAAATTGAAACCCAGCATACCGAGCAACGCCGTTACGAGAACCTCATCGCCCTGAATGCGGCTAATCAAAAGCAAGTAGATGATATTAACGCCCAGATACAACTCCTGGAAAAAGAGTTGGCCGCACAATACGAGACCATCCGCAATAACAACAGCAGCCTGACAGACGAAAGTCTTTCTCTGGAAGCCCAGATAGCCCAGGCAGAAGATCAGATCCGGAAATCCATTATCACCGCTCCATCCCGGGGAACCGTCCTGGCTAAATATGCCGAACTCGGCGAACTGGCCTCACAGGGCAGGGCACTCTTCAAACTGGCAGATATTGAGATCATGTACCTGAGAGCTTACATAACCTCCAGCCAACTTACCTCGCTGAAGATCGGGGAGACCGTACAGGTATACGCTGACATGGGAGAATCCCAGCGAAGAGAATACACAGGCCGCATCACCTGGGTATCTGATAAAGCAGAATTTACCCCTAAAACCATTCAAACCCGCGACGAAAGAGCCAATCTGGTATATGCTGTTAAAATTGAAGTACAGAATGACGGTTATATCAAGAAAGGGATGTATGGAGAGGTTAAATTCTGATCTTTTTTCCCGGTATCCATCCTAATATCCGAAAACAATGAATACGGTTTCAGCAAAAAATATAACTAAAAAGTACGACCAGATCACTGCACTGAATAACATTAGTTTTGAAGCCCGCAGTGGAGAGATCTTCGGTATCATTGGTCCGGATGGAGCAGGAAAAACAACCCTATTCCGTATTTTGACCACCCTATTGCTGGCCGACAGCGGAGAGGCAACTGTGGACGGGCATGATGTCGTAAAGGATTATAAGCAGATCAGGCAAACCATCGGATATATGCCCGGCAGGTTCTCCCTCTATCAGGACCTGACAGTAGAAGAGAACCTCAATTTCTTTGCCACTATCGTTCATACAACCGTTCAGGAGAATTATGACCTGATCAAAGATATCTACCAGCAGATTGAGCCTTTCAAAAACCGGAAAGCCGGAAAACTCTCCGGAGGAATGAAGCAAAAGCTCGCCTTATGTTGTGCCCTGATCCACAAGCCCACCGTACTGTTCCTGGACGAACCCACTACCGGTGTCGATCCGGTATCCAGGAAAGAGTTCTGGGAGATGCTTAAAAAGCTGAAAGAACAAAACATCTCTATCCTGGTATCTACACCCTATATGGATGAAGCCTCCCTGTGCGACCGCATTGCTTTTATCCAGGAAGGAAAATTCTTAGAAATTGATACACCCGCCGCTATTATTGCCGGGTTCGGCGAAAAACTATGGACAGCAGAAGTAGGCGATATGTATAAACTCCTGCTCGACTTACGCAGCAATCCGCACGTTAAAAGCTGTTTTACCTTTGGAGAGAATCACCACATCACAATCGATGATACCCTGACCATCGGAGAACTGAAAGAATACTTAACCCAAAAAGGCAATACCCAGGTAGAGATACACCCCACAGAACCTATCATTGAAGATTGCTTTATGAAAATAACCGAGCAAAAACAACATGGATGAGATCGTTATCAGTGCAGACCAGTTAACCAAGAAGTTTGGTAACTTTACCGCCGTAGACCACATCACCTTCCAGGTGAATAAGGGAGAGATATTCGGCTTCCTGGGTGCCAACGGAGCCGGTAAGACCACTGCCATGCGCATGCTTTGCGGGCTAAGCCTGCCCACATCCGGCAGTGGTACAGTAGCCGGGTTCGATATTGCCCGGGACCAGGAAAAGATAAAAGCCAATATCGGGTATATGAGCCAGAAGTTTTCCCTCTATGAAAACCTCAAGGTATGGGAGAATATACGGCTTTTCGGAGGCATATATGGCATGAAAGAGAAAGATATAGCCACCAAAACAGACCAGATACTCGCCCATCTGGGGTTTTCCGCCGAAAAAGATACGCTCGTTCGTGACCTCCCGTTAGGATGGAAACAAAAGCTCGCTTTCTCCGTCTCCATCTTCCACTCTCCCAAAATCGTTTTTCTGGACGAACCTACCGGCGGAGTCGATCCCGCTGCCCGCAGGCAGTTCTGGGAGATGATATACGAAGCCGTAAAAGATGGCATCACCATCTTTGTTACCACCCATTATATGGACGAAGCCGAATATTGTGACCGTGTCTCTATTATGGTAGACGGCAGGATAGAGGGACTCGATACTCCTAAAAAGCTGAAAGAAAAAACCAATTCAAAGACCATGGATGAAGTCTTTCAAAAATTTGCCAGAAAAGCAACCCGTAATTCAGATTAAAGATGAAGCAGTTCTTAGCCTTTGTAAAAAAAGAGTTTTACCATATCTTCAGGGATGCCCGCACCATGCTCATATTGCTGGGGATGCCCATCGTCCAGATCGTCCTCTTCGGGTTTGCCATTACCACCGAAGTAAAGAACAGCCAGGTAGCTGTGTACGATCTATCCAAAGATGTGGCTACCGGTCAAATTATCCAGAGAATCCAGGCAAACGAATACTTCACCGTAGTAGCAGACCTGAACAGTCCCGAAGAGATCGATGAGATCATGAAGAAAGGAAAGGCCGCTATGGTCCTGGTTTTCGAGGATGATTTCCAGAGTAATATACTCCATACCGGAGAAGCCGCCGTGCAGCTTATCGTAGATGCTATCGACCCTAACCAGGCAACCACGATGGCTAACTACGCTACAAGCATTATCATGCAATATGCCCGGGAAGTATCTACCGGGCAGAATGATGCCTTCCTTATCAACGTAGATACCCGAATGCTCTATAACCCCCAGATGGAAGGAGCCTATAACTTTGTTCCGGGCGTAATGGGGCTTATCCTGATGCTTATCTGTGCCATGATGACCTCCATTGCCATTGTCCGTGAAAAAGAGAGAGGAAGCATGGAAGTCTTGTTGGTATCCCCCATGAAACCCATCTTTATTATCATCGCCAAAGCCGTTCCCTATTTCACCCTCTCTATCGTAAACCTTTTTACCATCCTTCTGCTATCCGTATTCCTACTCAAAGTACCCATAGCCGGAAGTCTGCTCCTCATTATTCTCGGATCCCTGCTGTTTATCCTGATGGCCCTTTTATTAGGACTCCTTATCTCCAATGTAGTACAGACACAGGTAGCAGCCATGCTGGCATCCGGTATGGTCCTGATGATGCCCACCATGCTGCTCTCCGGAATGATGTTCCCCATAGAAAGCATACCCCCAATCCTGCAATGGATATCCAGTATTATACCCGCCCGCTGGTACATAGATATGATCCGTAAACTCATGATACAAGGAGTAGATGGCATCTATGTGCTGAAAGATTTCGGCATTCTGGCACTCATGGCATTCGTCCTGCTGGTGGTCAGTCTTAAAACATTTAAAAAGCGGTTGCAATAAATAAGTAAGATCATGATACTAAAATTTCTTTTGGAAAAAGAGTTCAAACAGATATTCCGAGATTCCTTCCTACCCCGGCTCATTCTTTTCATGCCCGTTATGATGCTCATTATCATGCCCTGGGCTGCCAATCAGGAGATAAAGAACATACAACTCTCCGTAGTTGACCACGATCACAGCAGCTACTCAGAGCGACTCATCAACAAAGTGATCGCTTCCGGATATTTCCTGCTCGCAGATGTATCCCCCTCCAACGACGAAGCCCTCCGGAGTATCGAATCCGGCAAAGCCGACCTCATCCTGGAGATCCAGCCCGATTTTGAAAAAGACCTTGTAAAGAGCCGCGTAGCCAATGTAATGATCTCCGCCAATGCTGTCAACGGTACCAAGGGAGGATTAGGCTCTGCCTATCTCTCTACCATTATGAACGATTTTGCCGCCGACCTCACTACCCAGTGGGGATTGAGTGCAGAAAATCCGATCACCTCTTCCGTAGAGGTAATATCCCATAACAAGTACAATATCTATATGGATTATAAAGTCTTTATGATACCCGCCCTTGTAGTGATGCTCCTTACCATGATAACCGGCTTTCTGCCCGCTCTCAATATTGTCGAAGAAAAAGAAGCAGGCACCATTGAGCAGACGAACGTAACCCCCGTAAAAAGGCTCACCTTTATTATGGGTAAACTCATTCCCTACTGGGTCATCGGCTTTGTCGTACTTACCATCTGTTTCCTGCTGGCTACCCTTATTTATGGACTTACACCCGCAGGCAACCTGCTCACCATCTATCTCTATACCAGTATCTACATATTAGTTGTTTCCGGCCTGGGCCTGGTCGTTTCCAACTATTCCAACACCATGCAACAGGCCATGTTCGTTATGTTCTTCTTTATGCTTATCCTCATCCTGCTCAGCGGACTCTTTACCCCCGTCAGCAGCATGCCAGACTGGGCCCAATTCATTGCAAAGATCAACCCGCTCAGTTACTTTATACAGGTAATGCGGTCTGTCTACCTCAAAGGAAGCGGCATCATGGAGTTGCTCCCCCAGTTCTTTGCCCTCTCCGGGTTCGCCCTTGTTTTCAATCTGTGGGCTATCATCAGCTACAGGAAAAGTAGTTGATGATCTCCCTGGTTCACTAACAATAACTGTGTATAACTA
>JAJPZL010000475.1 GCA_021204375.1 Bacteroides sp. | reverse complement strand
CATCTACCTGTTTATAAACTAACATTTGACACCATTCCGTTCAATTAATAATTTAAAAATTAATACTATGATGAAAAAGTTGTTTTTTAAATCCAAGCAAAAGCTGTTGGCAGCAGTTTGCCTGCTACTCTGTTTGTCCGCAAACGTACAGCAGGTAAACGCTCCCGGACCTTCCACGCCACAGGAAACCAACTCCGGAAGACGCACACTGACCGGTACCGTACTGGATGCAACCACCGGAGAGGAACTCATTGGAGTAAACATTCGAATTAAAGGATCCAGCCAGGGAACCATTACCGACCTAGACAGTAAATTCTCCCTGTCAGTCTCCAGCCGGGACCAGATCGAAGCCTCCTACATCGGCTACAAAACCCAAACAATTCTGGTGGGAGATTTAGGAGTAGTAACCATCCGGCTGACCTCCGACAATGAACTGCTGGACGAATTAGTAGTGATCGGTGCCGGTACCCAAAAGAAAGTATCCGTAACCGGAGCCATCGCTACCGTAAAAGGAGCCGCCCTGAAAGCACCCTCCTCTTCGCTGACCAACTCACTGGCAGGAAAACTCTCAGGAGTTATCTCCATGACCACCAGTGGTGAGCCCGGTTCTTCCTCTGAATTTTATATTCGCGGTATCAACACATTCGGAGGAGTCGCCACACCACTGATCCTGCTGGATGGGATAGAGATCTCAACCGCCGACCTGAACCGCATCCCGGCAGAATCCATTGAAAGCTTCTCCCTGTTGAAAGATGCTTCGGCAACTGCCATCTACGGTAACCGGGGGCGAACGGCGTCATGCTTGTAACCACTAAAAGAGGAATGGAAAATACAAAAGCTACCATCAATGTCTCTTTAGAAGGTTCCTATTTCAAACCAACCAACGTAGCTGAATTTGCCGATGGTCCCCCCTTTATGCGGACCTATAACGAAGCCGCACAGGCCCGAAGCCTGGTTCCCCTGACTCCCAAATACAGCGACGAACAGATACTCAATACGGAGTTAGGACTTAATCCCTATGTATATCCGAATGTAGACTGGTTCGACCTCATCTTTAAAAAGGGAAATTTCAATCAATGTGCCAATATCAATGTACAGGGAGGCGGTTCAAAAGTAACCTACTATATGAGTTTACAGGCCAACCACGATACCGGTTTGCTGGATGCGCCCAAGTATTTTTACGATGTGAATATCAACAACTGGGATTACAACTTCCAGAACAATATCTCCTATAAACTAACCAATACAACCAAACTCGATATGCGCATGATGGCGCAGATCGGTAACCGGAAAGGTCCCAACTACACCGTAGCAGACATGTATAAATCTGTAATGCAGGCCAACCCGGTAGCATTCCCGGCCTATTTCCCGGCTGAAGAAAATGACCGCGGATTCATACGTTTCGGTAATGCAGAGACAAAACCGAGAAGTTTCGGACAGAACCCTTATGAATATATGATGAGTTCCTTCAAAGAGACCAATTTCAATACCCTGAATACCTCCCTGGGACTCAACCAGGATTTAAAATTCATCACCGAAGGGCTGAGTCTTACTGCATTGGTCAACTTTAAGAACTGGTCGGAATCCTCCTACAACCGCTCCATTTAATCCTATTTTTATAAAGTTGCAGATGGCTCCTGGGATCCCGATACAGATTAGTTTGAAACCCAGTTATTACGAACCGGCGATCAGTTCCTGAGCCAGTCCGATATCAGCCGCAGCTCCGACCAGACATTCTACCTCGACGCCCGCCTGGACTGGAAACGCAGCTTCAACCACCACAACGTTACAGGTATGTTAATGTACATGATGCGTGAATACCGCAATACCCAATTACCGAACCGTAACCAGGGATATTCCGGTCGTTTTACCTACGGCTATGCCAATAAATATCTCGTTGAGTTCAACTTTGGTTATAACGGTTCCGAACGCTTAGCTGCCGGACACCGCTTTGAGTTCTTCCCCGCAGTTTCAGCCGGTTGGGTAGCCAGTTCAGAAAAATTCTGGGAACCGATTGAAGATTACATCAACCATTTAAAGATCAGGGCCTCATACGGATTGGTAGGTAGCGACTCCTTTACTAGCGGCCCCCCGCACTTCCTCTACCAGAACAGTATCGGGATCAATTCAGGATATAATTACTGGACCGAACTTCCCACCAACGAAACCAGCAAACAAGGACCTGCCTTCTGAGTATTAGCCATAGAAAATGCCGGATGGGAACATGTTAAGAAATTCGATATCGGAGTAGATTTCTTCCTGTTTAACCAATTTAATATCACCTTCGACTTCTTCCGCGACCACCGCGACCGTATTCTGATGGAACGTGGTACCTAGCCCAACCTGTTAGGATACTGGGGAGGAAAACCCTGGAGTAACATCGGGGAAGTGATCAACAAAGGAGTAGAATTCAGTGTAAACTGGTCCGGACAATTCGGCAAAGACCTGTGGGTAGACCTCCGCGGTAATTTCACCTATAACCAGAACGAATATAAATATGCAGACGAACCCGATTACCCCTATGTATGGCAGGCCAAAACAGGAAAACTCCTCAATACCCTGACCGGTTACGTAGCCGAAGGACTATTTATCAGCGAAGAAGAGATAGCCAACTGGGCAGACCAATCCCAACTGGGTAGTTCCAATATCATGCCGGGAGATATTAAATACCGGGATATAAACGGTGACGGCAAGATCACTGCCGAAGACCAGGTGATGCTCTCCCCCTACAACAATGTACCCCGCATCCAGTATGGTTTCGGACTGAGCGTAAACTACAAAAACCTAGACTTCGGCCTATTCTTTAACGGTTCAGCCAAACGGAAACTCATGATCAACAGCGGAATGGCCCCCTTCCTGGCCGGTGGCGGTGACGGGATCACCACCGAGACCCTGGAAAGAAACCTGATGTTATGGATCGCCAAAGATCACTGGTCGGTAGATAATCCCAACCCCAATGCCGCTTACCCCCGTCTGGGAATCACAGAGTCGGACGTATCCAATAACATTCAACCCAGCTCCTTCTGGGTGCGCAACGGCAATTTCCTCCGTTTCAAAACCCTGGAGATCGGATACCGCCTGCCATACTGCCGCATCTACTTCAGCGGAGACAACCTCGCTGTATTCAGCCCCTTCAAATTGTGGGATCCGGAACTGGAATGGAACGCTTATCCGCTCCAACGCACTTTTAACCTCGGTGTACAATTCAATTTTTAAAACCCATGAAAAAATATTCACCTATGAAATATAGATCCAACATAGTAAAAACGGCACAGATGCTGCTTGCATCCTGCTGTCTGGTAGCCTGCAATTACCTGGATATCATCCCACCGGGACAGGCCGACTTTGAAGATACCATGAAAGATGAAGACGCTACGTTGAGCTTCCTGTACGATTGCTACTCAGATGTTACACGCTCAACCCCTTTTCATTACCACGCCTTCGAACTCTCTGCCGACGAAGCCGTTGCTCCTCCCGCCTATTCCAACTGGCAGCAACAGGTAGCCTGGGGAACCATATCTACCTCCTATACCACCACCTGGGGAAGCCATGAGTGGAATAACATCTAGAACCCCAGCTACAATGAAATAGGCTACATACACCGTTTCCTGGACCTGATCGATGTACTGGAACCTGTCGGAGTAACAGAAGCAGATAAAGAAGAGTATCAAGGCGAATGCTATTTTCTCGAAGCCTACTATCATTTCCGGGTTCTGCAAGCCTTCGGTCCCTGTCCCATCATAACGGGAACCATAGACCCGAATGTGGCTACAGAAGACATCTCCGACCGTTCACACTTTGATTATTGTGTAGACTACATAGTAAGTAAATTGGATAATGCAGCCAGTGTACTTCTCGCAACCCGGCCTACCAACTATTTAGGCCGTGCCACTTCCACAGCCAGTAAAGCACTGAAAGCCCGTGTATTACTCTATGCCGCTTCTCCCCTATGGAACGGTTCCTTCCCCCATTCCAACTGGAAGAACACCAACTTTGAAACTCCGGGATACGGCACAGAACTGATAAGTACCACCTACGACAGAAGCAAATGGGAACGTGCCCTGACAGCCTGCCAGGAAGCCCTCACGGCAGCCACCAGTGCCGGTTATGAACTCTTTGATATCAGTACAGCCAACTCAAAAGCCGACCGTGACGGAGTAGAGCTTCCCTTCATCCCGGGTAAAGAAGCAGATACCGCCGAAAATACTACATTCAAAGAATGTGTACGTATATTCCAGTACTTAGCTACTGCCAACGAAGGCGATAACAACAACGAACTTATCTGGGCACAGCGGTTAGATATTGAAGCAAACAACGGAGGAGAAGCCATAGACTACCGCCTGCCCGCCAAAGTAACCAAACGAAGCAACGGAGTATATATGGGAGGATGGTCTGCCGATGCCCCCACCCTATACACCGTACAACATTTCTATACCGAGAACGGAAAACTACCGGCACTGGATAACGACTTCTATCCCGAATCCGAATGGTACACCCGCTTTTATGAAGGAACCGAAAGCCCTGCCCTGGCCACCGACGACCTGGACGGCGAAGAGGTCAAGAACGACATTATTAAGCTCCATGCCGGTCGCGAAGCCCGCTTCTACGCCTGGATCGTCTTTGACGGCAGCCAGTACAGCCCCAAGATCAACAACGGTAGTCCCCTGTGGATGAACTTCAAGAACACCAACACCAACGGGTATAATTTAGACAATGTACGTAACCATGCAGGAACCGGTTACCTCTCCAAGAAATTTATGGACCCCAATATGTTCTTTGGCTCAGACGGTATCCGGAGCCATACTGCCACCAGGCGCCCTTTACTACGGATGGCAGAACTTTACCTGAACCTGGCAGAGTGTTATGCCGCATTGGATAACACCACCGAGGCTCTTAATAACCTGAACGTGATCCGGGACCGGGCAGGATTGGCCAGTTTAACCACCAGTGACCTGACCGGCAGCATGACACTGACCGACTGGGTACGGAACGAACGCTTTGTAGAACTCTTTGAAGAAGGACACCGCTATTACGACCTGTGCCGCTGGACCACTGCCCCCGAAATGCTGAAAGCAGGATCCCGGTATGGTCTGAATGGCTTTAAGATCAACCCCACTTTCGAGGAGTTCAATCAACCAACACTTATCAACCAACCCTTCAGATGGGACGACAGATTGTATTTACTGCCCATCTGGTCCAGTGATGATGCCAACGAGCTTTACAGCAACCCGCAAATGGTACAAGCACCCGGATATTAATCCTTTAAAACAACAATGATTTATGAAAATAAAAACTTTATTGTTGACAGGCCTCATCGTAATGATTGCCTGTGACGAATCAAAATATGACCTGGAGAACATCGTTCCCGAAGCGTATCACAAAATACTCTATGTCAACAACAGCGGTAAACAGGAAGTAACGCTGTACGATATAGAAGACGATTACGAATACACACTCTCTATTATCCAGTCAGGAAGCGAACCCGACCAGACTGCCAGTGCCAACATCCGGCTGCTTACCCAGGCAGAAGTGGACAGCCGGTACAGTGAACCCGAGGCAATAGATTACCAAATAATAAGCGAAGACTCCTACTCCCTGGAAACGACACAAGTAAATTTTTCAGTATCCGACCGCTATAAATTAGTCACCATTGCGCTGGAACCCCAGGTAATAAAAGCCATTCTGGAAAATGCCCCGGCCACCACCTGAGTATTGCCCCTGGAGATCAGCAGCGAGACCGACTCTGTCAATGCCGAAAAGAACGAACTCTTTCTGCAAATGCAGGATGTCGTTTCACCGGCTCTCGGATTTACAGATCCCTCGCTTACTGTGAAGCAATACGAGTATAGCAGCCTCTCCACCCTCTCAGAAAGTATTGAGATCAGTCTGGATGTAGAGAACAAGTGGGATATAGAGTGGGAGATCGGAACAGACGAATCCTATATTTCAACGTACAACAGTGCCAACGGAACCCTATTCCAGGCTTTCCCGGCCGGAACCTATACCCTGCCCGAATCCATGTCGCTTCCCGACGGTACTACAACAACTGAGTTAACTGTTACCATACAAGGAGCCCAGCTGGCACCGGGCGACTACATGCTGCCCCTCCGTATTAAAAACATCTCCCTGTTCGAGATCGCTTCCGACAGAGCCTTATATCCCCTGGCCATCCGCATTATGGGACTACAGTTAGACCGTACCAGCTGGACAGCAGAAGCCAATACGGAAGAACCCTCAGGCGAAGGTGCCGGCAACGGTACCCCGGAATGCCTGCTGGATGGTAATCTCTCTACCTACTGGCATTCAGTCTGGCAGAGTGGAAATACCCCTTTGCCCCACGAAATAATTATTGATGCCAAACAGGAATATGCTTTTACTCAATTGGGGTTGGTACAGAGACAGCACGACAACTATAACGACACAGCCGGAGGCGATTTCTATATAAGTTCCGACAAAGAGAACTGGACAAAAGCAGGAAGTTTCACTATGGAGCAAATTATGGATACACAGATATTCGGTATTACCCCGACCACAGGCCGTTACATCAAAATATCCATCACAAAAAGCTACAGAGACCTGAACTGCTCTTTAGCAGAAGTATATGCCTACGGATTAAAATAACAAGGTAAAAAAGATTGTAAAGGATACAGACAACCACTAACTACCAGAGACTGAAGAGGCCGGTGTTAACCTCACCCTCTTCAGTCTTTATAAAAATAAAACGATTCCAATCAGGCAGGTACAAAGAACCCGAACCAAACATCAAAAACGCATACGTATGAAAAAGTATTTTTTTATAGCCATCTCCTCTCTATGGCTACTCGCCTGTAATGGCGAAAAAACCGAAAAACCCACCTTCGCCCCCGGCGAGTTCAAAGAGTGGGTCCAGACTCCCCCCATGGGCTGGAACAGCT
>JAJPZL010000379.1:4176-6918 GCA_021204375.1 Bacteroides sp. | reverse complement strand
GCCCCCGGCGAGTTCAAAGAGTGGGTCCAGACTCCCCCCATGGGCTGGAACAGCTGGGACTGCTACGGTCTCACCGTCGAAGAGCACGAAGTAAAAGTCAATGCCGACTATATGGCCGAAAAGCTCAAAGAATACGGCTGGGAGTATATCGTGGTAGATATCCGCTGGTTTGTAGAGAACAACAAAGCTGGAGGATACAACCAGACCGACCCCATCTATGTTCTGGATGAGTACAGCCGTTATCAGCCCGCCGTAAACCGTTTCCCTTCAGCTGCCGGTGGAAAGGGGTTTAAAGAGCTGGCGGAGTATGTACACAGCCAGGGTCTGAAATTCGGTATCCACATTATGCGTGGTATCCACAAAGAGGCTGTCGAAAAGAGATTACCCATAAAAGGAGCCGGGGGTATTACGGCCGACCAGATCTACTCTACGGAGCTTCAATGCAAATGGCTGCGGGATAACTATACCATTGTAGCGGACTGTCCCGGTGCCCAGGAGTACTACAACTCCCTCTTTGACCTTTACGCAGAGTGGGGTGTGGACTTTGTGAAGATCGATGATATTACCCGTCCTTACCACAAGGCAGAGATCGAACTTATCCGCAGAGCCATCGACCAGTGCGGCCGTCCCATTGTCCTGAGCCTTTCACCGGGAGAGACCCCTATCCAGGACGCAGAATATGTAGCGGAGCATACCAATATGTGGCGCATGGTAGATGATGTATGGGACCTTTGGCGGGATATTACCCATCTTTTGGATGTCTCCCAGAAGTGGTACCCCTACATCAAACCCGATACGTGGCCCGATTGCGATATGATCCCTCTGGGTCGTATCTCTATCCGGGGAGAACGAGGGGAAGATCGGATGACGCGCCTGAGCAGGGATGAACAGTACACGCTAATGACCCTCTTTACTATCTTCCGCTCTCCGCTGATGTTCGGGGGTGATCTTCCCAGTAGTGATGAGTTTACTCTTTCGCTACTTACCAATGAAGAGGTTTTGCGAATGCACCGGGAGAGCAGGGATATAGAGCAGCTCTTCCAGGAAAATGGAAAAGTGGCCATTACCTCGCGGAATCCTCACACGGGTGAGGTTTACCTGGCTCTTTTCAATACCGATGATGAGAAGTCGCAGGAGGTGGAAGTGAACCTGAAGGACCTGGGTCTTAACGGAGATCTTCAGGTGATAAACCTGTGGAGCGGTGAGAGCCTGGGTGTGGTATCCAACGACTTTTCCCAAACCCTCAGACCGCATGAAAGCGGACTTTATAAATTTATTCCATAAGTTAAGTATGAACATCTCTAAACAAAAACAATACCTGATAGGACTCCTGCTGATGGTACCGTTCACCAGCAGCGGAGCCTCCCTATCAACCCATCAACAGGATTATGTAGCCTACCTCTTTGCCTATTTCACAGGCAACCGGGTAGAGCAGGAAGCCGTACATTATGCCATCAGCAAAGACGGCTACAATTACCTGGCACTTAACAAGAACCGTCCGGTTCTCAACTCCCGGGAGATTAGTTCCACCGGGGGAGTACGTGATCCTCATCTCCTGAGAGGAGAAGACGGTAAAACCTTCTATATGGTCCTTACTGATATGATCTCCGGTAGTGGCTGGGATTCCAACCGGGGTATGGTCCTTCTCAAGTCCGATGACCTGATCAACTGGCAATCTTCTGTGGTGAACATTCAGCAGAAATACTCGGGACAGGAAAATCTGAAATGCGTCTGTGCACCCCAGGCTATTTACGACCCGGAAGCCGGAAAATATATGATCTACTTCTCCATGCAATATGCAGGTGGAGCAGATATCATATATTATGCATACGCCAACGAAGATTTCACCGACCTGGAAGGAGAACCCCGCCAACTCTTCTTTCCCTCCAACGGAAAGTCCTGTATTGATGCAGACATTGTCCTGAAAGATGGAACCTATTACATGTTCTATAAGACCGAAGGCCACGGTAACGGGATCAAACTCGCTACCTCCACCTCCCTTACCTCCGGAAACTGGAAAGAGCACGAAGGATACAAACAACAAACTACCGAAGCCGTAGAAGGCTCCTCCGTCTTTAAGCTGATCGGTTCCGACAAATACATCCTGATGTACGATGTCTACATGAAAGGCACTTACCAATTTACCGAGAGTACCGACCTGGAGAATTTCAGGATCATAGATCATGAGATCTCCATGAATTTCCATCCCCGGCACGGTTCAGTGATACCTATCACTCAAAAAGAACTGGATGCCTTAATAGCACAGTGGGGTACCCCTCCCGGCTTTGCCAAAGAGGGACACAATCCGGTGATCAACGGATTCTATGCCGATCCCGAAATTCTCTATGCCGAAAAGACAGGCAAATACTATATCTATCCCACCAGCGACGGATACGACGGATGGTCCGGATCCTACTTCAAAACCTTCTCCTCCGATAATCTGACAGACTGGAAAGACGAAGGAGTCATCCTCAACCTGAAAAAAGATGTATCCTGGGCCGACCGCAACGCCTGGGCACCCTGTATTATCGAGAAGAAAACAGAAACAGGCTATAAGTATTACTACTACTTCACAGCAGCCCAGAAAATCGGGGTAGCCGTAGCAGATGATCCTACCGGCCCTTTTACCGATGCAGGAAAACCCGTTATTGACTTCAAACCCGAAGGCATTGACTGGGGACAGGAGATCGACCCCGATGTTTACCAGGACCCAAAGACCGGAAAACATTATCTCTACTGGGG
>JAJPZL010000379.1:0-4166 GCA_021204375.1 Bacteroides sp. | reverse complement strand
CGATATTAAATCTGTAATAAGAGAGACCCTCCAGGTAATGACCCCTTCGGACGGAACCTTCCGGGAGGCTGTCGAAGTTTTCGACAGGAACGGGACCTACTACTTCCTCTGGTCCGAAGACGATACCCGGAGCGAGAACTACCGCGTACGCTACGGAACATCCGATTCCCCCTTAGGAACCATTCATATTCCGGAAAACAACCTCATCCTCTCCAAAGACCCGGAACAAGGAATTTACGGAACAGGACACAACTCTGTTATACAAAAACCCGGAACCGATGAATGGTACATCGTTTACCACCGCTTTACCCGTTCCGATGGGATCCACCTGGGAGACGACGCCGGCTACAACCGGGAAACCTGTATAGACAGGATGTATTTCAACGAAGATGGGACCATCCGTAAAGTGATACCTACATCTTGAGTAACCTCCGGTTCCATCAGCTTTGCACAACTGTGCCACTATGTTGGCACAGTTGTGCCTGTTCGTTGGCGTAATAGTGCCAACATTGTGGCACAAATAACTCCGGCAGATAAAACCTGCTACGCCAGCTACCAAAAGGTAGATTGTCCGAACATCCACCTTTTTGAGTCAAATATCTACCATTAATGCCCCCTTTACCCACCTTTTTTCCGGTATAAAAAACTATCTTTATACCATTACCCAACCACTCAAAATGATTTTAGTAATACCATGAAAAAATAACTCCTGAAAGCAGCCTTTCTCACAGGCATACTCTTTATAATAATTGCCTGCCGGCAGCAGGCCACTTTTGTACCCTACCCTTCTCTCAACCCGTGGGCAGACAATTACCATTCCATCAGCGGTATGGAGCACTATAAAGAGTGGGGTACCTACAATGTACACGATCCGGCCTGCCTGAAAGTGGGAGATTATTATTACGTATATTCCACAGACGCTATCTTTGGCGAGAACTTCCGGAAAGCAGAAAAAGAGGCTATTCCCACAGGCTATATCCAGGTACGCCGCTCCAAAGACTTAGTCAACTGGGAGTTCTGCGGATGGGCCTTCCCCGAAATACCCGAAGAGGCCGTCACCTGGGTCAGGAACCAGAACAAGGGCAGAGGTGCTACCAATATATGGGCTCCATACGTAATACCCTATAAAGATAGTTACCGCCTTTACTACTGCGTATCCGCTTTCGGACGCAAAACCTCTTACATCGGCCTGGCAGAGGTACCATCTTCCGAAGGCCCCTGGACACTGAAAGGATGCGCCGTAAAGACCGATACCACCTCCGTGATGAACGCCATTGACCCCTCTGTGATCGTCGATCCCGGAACCGGGAAATGGTGGATACACTACGGCTCCTACTTCGGTGGCCTCTTCTGTGTAGAACTCAATCCTAAAACCGGTCTTCCCGTAACAGAAGGCGACCAGGGCCACCTGGTAGCCCGCCGTGCCAACTACCGGCAGGACAACCTCGAAGCCCCCAAGATCATCTACAATCCCGAACTCGGTAACTATTTCCTTTTTTGTATCCTACGACCCCCTTATGACCACCTACAACGTACGGGCCGCCCGCTCCGACAAACCCGAAGGGCCCTTTACCGACTTCTCCGGCAAAGCACTCAAAGATACCACCAATAACTTCCCCATCCTTACCGCACCCTACCGGTTTGAGAACCATTCCGGCTTGGCCGGTACCGCCCATTGCGGTGTTATCCGGAGCGACGACGGACGCTACTTTATGCTCCACTAGAGAAGACTCTCCCCGCACAACCAACTGATGGTACTCCACGTCCGGGAACTCTTCTTTACCCCTTCCGGATGGCCCGTAGTCTCTACCCAGCGGTATACAGGCACTCCACCCATTCATTTCCGGAAAGCCGACCTGGCCGGAGAGTGGGAGATCATCCGTGTGCAGGAGCCCCTGCACGAACGCCAGCTGAAAGCCGGACAAGTACTCTGGGGAGAAGGAGAACTCCAGGGAACCGAGCAAAATCTTTCCCAACGGATAACCCTTTCTTCCAAAGGAGCGGTCAATACCCACGGGAGATGGAATTTAATGAAAAAACCAGTTACTGGAGCTGAATATAGATAAAGAACCCCTTACAGACCTCCTTGTATTTGCCGGGCACGACTGGGAGAACGAGACAGAGACTATACTCTTTACCGGTCTTGACCCGAACGGCAGATCCGTATGGGGAAAACGAATTAAATAAACTAACTGATATGAAAACAGGAAAAAAGCATTACTCTCACTGGCCTGCCTGCTTACCACTGCACTGGCAGCTCAAACCACCGAACTGCTGGTACGCACCGATAAGGTAGGCGCCCCCATCCAGCCCACCATGTACGGGCTCTTCTTCGAAGACATCAACTATGCAGCCGATGGAGGACTCTACGCAGAACTGGTCAAGAACCGATCCTTCGAGTTCCCACAGAACCTGATGGGATGGAAAACATTTGGGAACGTCACCCTACAAAACGACGGACCTTTTGAGAATAACCCGCACTATGTACGCCTGCTTAACTCGGGACATGCCCACAAACATACCGGCCTTGAGAACGAGGGATTCTTCGGTATAGGGATTGAAAAGGAGAAAGAGTACCGCTTCTCGGTATGGGCACGGACGGCGCCCGGAGCGGAAGGGGCGCAGAAGATATGGGTAGAGCTGGTGGATAGTAATAATGATCCCAGAACCCGGCAGGAAGTGGTGATTGAAGGGGGTGAGTGGAAAAAGTATGAAAAGATACTCAGAGGAACCCGCACGGATGCGGAGTGCATCCTGCGTATCTTCCTTACCTCCGGGGATGGGGTAGACCTGGAGCATGTTTCTCTTTTTCCGGTGGATACCTGGAGGGAACACGAGAATGGGATGCGCAAAGACCTGGCACAGGCACTGGCGGATACGAAACCGGGGGTATTCCGCTTTCCGGGGGGTTGTATTGTGGAGGGTACGGACCTGGATACGCGCTACGACTGGAAAAAGAGTGTGGGACCGGTAGAGGACCGTCCGCTGAATGAGAACAGGTGGCACTATACGTTTGCTCACCGGTTTTATCCGGATTACTTCCAGAGCTACGGGCTGGGGTTTTATGAGTATTTCCTGCTCTCAGAGGAGATGGGAGCGGAACCGCTGCCTATTTTAAGCTGCGGACTGGCCTGCCAGTTCCAGAACAGGGAAGAACACGCGCACGTAGCCCTGTGTGATCTGGAACCTTATATTCAGGATGCACTGGATTTAATCGAGTTTGCCAACGGCGATGTAACCACTACCTGGGGAAAGGTACGAGCTGAGATGGGACATCCTGCGCCTTTTAACCTGAAATTCTTAGGGGTAGGTAACGAGCAGTGGGGACCGGAATATTGTGACCGCCTGGAGCCTTTTATCAAAGCTATCCGTACAGCTTATCCTGCTATGCAGATCGTGGGTAGCTCCGGACCGGACTCGGAGGGGGATAAGTTTGACTTCCTGTGGCCGGAGATGAAAAGATTGAAGGTGGATCTGGTGGACGAGCACTTCTACCGCCCCGAAGAGTGGTTCCTTAGCCAGGGAGCGCGCTACGATAACTACGACCGCAAAGGCCCTAAAGTGTTTGCGGGGGAGTATGCTTGTCATGGAAAGGGTAAGAAGTGGAACCACTTTCATGCGGCCCTTTTGGAAGCGGCTTTTATGACGGGACTGGAGCGTAATGCGGATGTAGTTCACATGGCTACTTATGCTCCGCTCTTTGCGCATGTAAAGGGATGGCAGTGGAGACCCGATATGATCTGGTTCGATAACCTGCACTCGGTAAAGACGGCGAGTTATTATGTGCAGCAACTCTACGCCCAGAACAAAGGGACTCATACGCTGCCTCTTACCTCAGGGAGAAAGAATGTGACGGGAGCCCAGGGGCAGAGGGGGCTTTTTGCCAGTGCGGTATGGGATAAGGAGAGAAGTTGTTATATTGTTAAAGTGGCCAATACTTCGGAAAGGGACCAGGATATTTCTATTAACCTGAGCGGACTTAAAAAGAGAGAGACGCTGGGAGAGGCGAAACGGATTACCCTGCGGGCAGAGGATCCGGATAGTGAGAATACGCTGGATAAGCCGGATAGAATCACTCCGAAAGAATCATCCCTGGCACTGGAGGGTAACAAAGTGAACATCATTATCCCAGCCAAAACATTTGAAGTGTATATTATTCAGACTTC
>JAJPZL010000154.1 GCA_021204375.1 Bacteroides sp. | reverse complement strand
GAGTAATATCAAAAGAGGGCACTTTGAATCCGATCTCAATTTAAAAAAACAATATCTTTACTAAGTATGACTTATTTCCGAATTTTCGTAAAATATAAAGAGTATATGTTCAACAGAGGTATTCTTTTCACCGCTCTCTTTTCCCTGCTGCTTCCGGCAGCCTCCCAACCGCTCCATGACTGGGAGAACCACCATGTATTGCAGATAAACCGCGAACCCGCCCGGGCCGCTTTTGTACCTTACGAAGAGAAGCCCGGAGATCGTACCCTGAGCCTGGATGGTACCTGGCGTTTCCGCTGGACCGCCACCCCGGATGAACGGATAGTCGATTTCTACCAGACAGATTTTGACGATGCTGGCTGGGTCGATTTCCCTGTCCCGGCTAACTGGGAGGTACACGGTTACGGAACCCCGATCTATGTATCGGCCGGATATCCGTTTAAAATTGATTCGCCCCGGGTAATGGGAGAACCCAAACCTACCTATACTACCTTTACAGAGCGTAATCCCGTGGGACAGTATCGCCGTACCTTTACCCTTCCGGCAGGGTGGGAGCAGAACGGACAGGTCTTTATCCGCTTCGAAGGAGTGATCAGTGCCTTTTATCTATGGATCAATGGCGAGCGGGTAGGGTATAGCCAGGGAAGCATGGAACCCAGTGAGTTCAATATTACCGATTACCTGAAAGCCGGAGAGAACCAGGTTGCTCTGGAAGTATACCGCTACAGCGACGGCTCTTACCTGGAAGACCAGGACTTCTGGCGGTTTAGCGGGATCCATCGCAGTATCAACCTGATCTATACCCCCGATATCCGTATCCGGGATTTTACCGTACGCACCCTGCCGGATGCGGATTATAAGAATTTCACCTTACAGATAGACCCACAACTCAGTGTATACCGCGGTGTGACCGGTCATGGATACCGGGTCGTTGCCGAACTGGATACCATCCGGATGGAGGCCGATGTCGTTCCTATTCTGGACCTCGACCATAAAGCCGCTGTAATGAATGAGTGGTATCCGCAACGTGGTCCCCGTAAACTGGGACGTATGAGTGCCGAAGTAGAGTCTCCCCGCCGGTGGACGGCCGAAACTCCCCATCTTTATACTCTAACTCTCTCCCTACAGGACAGTACCGGCCGGGTAATAGAGTGTATTGAGCAGCAAGTAGGATTCCGCAGTGTCGAGATCAAGGATGGACGGGTGCTGATCAATGGAAAACCGATCCGTTTCCGGGGTGTGAACCGCCACGAACACGATCCCCGTACCGCCCGTGTGATGAGTGAAGAGCGGATGATCCGGGATATCCTGCTGATGAAGCAGGCCAATATAAATGCGGTGCGTACCAGCCACTATCCCAATGTCTCCCTTTGGTACAAGCTATGCGATAGCCTGGGACTCTATGTAATGGATGAGGCCGATATCGAAGAGCACGGCTTACGCGGTACACTGGCCAGTACACCCGACTGGCACGCTGCCTTTATGGACCGTGCCGTACGGATGGCAGAGCGGGATAAGAACTACCCTTCTATTGTGATGTGGAGCATGGGGAACGAAAGTGGATACGGCCCCAACTTTGCCGCCATCTCTGCCTGGTTGCACGACTTTGATCCGACCCGCCCGGTACATTACGAAGGAGCACAGGGAGTCAATGAAGGTCCTGATCCCTATACGGTCGATGTGATCAGCCGTTTCTATACCCGTGTACAACAGGAATACCTGAATCCGGGTGTACCCGAAGATACCGATGCCGAACGAGCGGAAAATGCCCGCTGGGAACGGCTACTTTCCATTGCAGAGCGTACCAACGATAATCGTCCGGTTATGACCAGTGAATATGCCCATTGCATGGGGAATGCACTGGGTAATTTTAAAGAGTACTGGGACGAAATATACAGCAATCCCCGTATGCTGGGTGGTTTTATCTGGGACTGGAGCGACCAGGGAGTATATAAAGCCCTGCCCGGCGGCGGCGAATTTATAGCCTACGGAGGCGACTTCGGGGATGTTCCCAACCTGAAAGCCTTCTGTTTTAACGGAGTGGTGATGTCGGAGCGGGAGATCACTCCTAAATACAAGGAGGTAAAGAAGATCTATGCACCGGTAGCTTTCCTGCGGGAGGGAGAGGAGCTGTTAATTATCAACCGCAACCATCATACCGGTCTTGAAGCCTATCGTTGCAGCTGGGAGGTGACCGTAGATGGCAAAGTGACCAGGAAGGGTGAAATACTCCTTCCGTATGTAGAGCCGGGAGATACAGTTAAAGTAGCTTTCCCGGATGCAGGTACATTGAAAGCCGGAACAGATATCCGGATGATCGTGCGGGTGGCTCTGAAAGAGAATACCCCGTGGGCACCGGCCGGCTATGAAATAGCCTTTGAACAGTTCACCTTGCAGGAGGGAGCACTGGCCACACCTGCCACAGCGAACCGGGGGAAAGCAGAGGTACAGGAGCAGGACGGAAAACTTACGGTACAAACAAAAACCCTGACGGCCGTATGGGATTTGACGGATGGTAGTCTAAGATCCCTGCTCTCCGGTGGGGCTGAATTGCTCTCGGCACCGGATGATTTCCCGGTACAGCCCTTAACCCAGGCCTTCCGTTCCCCCACGGATAACGACCGGGGTTTCGGGAACTGGCTGGCTAAAGACTGGGCCAACCATGAAATGGATAAACCGGTGATCACTACTCCGGAAGTAACCCATAGCCGGCGTGCGGATGGTGCTGTAATAATAGAAGTAGAGCGGGTAAACCGGTATAAAAGCGGCTCCATCGTCTCTTTGTATGAATACACAGTCACCGGTGAAGGCGCCATCGACCTGAAAATAACTTTCCGTCCGGAAGGAGATCTGCCCGAATTGCCCCGTCTGGGAATCGCTCTGGCACTCAATCCCCGGTACGATCGTTTTACCTGGTATGGACATGGGCCGGAAGAGAACTATCCCGACCGGAAACAATCTACCCCGGTCGGATTATGGAGCGGCCAGGTAAGTGACCAATATACCCACTATCCACGTCCGCAGGATAGCGGCAATAAAGAGGGTGTTCGATACCTCACCCTGACCGATCCTAAAGGAAAAGGGATAAAAGTAGAAGCAGTGGGAGAGACCTTCTCTGCCTCGGCTCTTCACTATACCCTACAGGATATTTATGCCGTCACTCACGATTATCAGTTAAAAGAGCGTCCCGAAGTCTTTCTGAACTTAGATGCTGCTGTACTGGGGTTGGGCAACAGTAGTTGCGGCTCGGGAGTGCTCAAAAAGTATGCGATTGAGAAAAAAGAGCATATCCTGCATGTGCGGATCACGGCAGTTAAATAAAAAAGATCAGAAGTCCGAAATCGTACCAGGTGTTCAGTTGTAAATACCTTGTTTTTTAGTAACCTTTTTAGAATGAGAATGTTAGGCTTTTTGCCTGTTTTATAATCGGGAGTAATAATAGCCTGTTTACCATTATGGGACCAGGAACCTATAAGGAACGAAGTCGCTTCCCGATTTGATGAACCGATCGAATGAATACGTACTCTTTGCCGGCTAGCTGAACTCCAGGAGTATTGCCAGGCTATGAATTGAATTTTCATGCGCAAAGAATTCCCGGATTGATTTACAACAAACAATCCGGGAATTCTTTTATTCTAAAGTAATTACCTCCAGGTCATCCGGTACGTAAATATTTCCCGAAAAAGTTTGTCGGGCTTCTTCCGTATATAGCTTTTTCCGCTCCGGTAGATGGCTCTCTTCCGTATGGTAAAGGATCAGATTCTTTACTCCCAGTTACTCTGCATCCCTACCGGCATCCAGTGCAGTGCTGTGATGTTTTTCGTAAGGTTTGAATTTTTCCCGTTCGCTATAGAGGCAAAAGGCTTCCGACAGTAACCAGTCACACCCTTCTGCATATTGCCGGGTCGATTCGTGGTAAGGCTCATCCCCCAGGCAGACCAATTTTTGTCCGTTAGTCAGAAGAGCCTGGTAGCCAAATTGTTTCATTTTGGTGGAATGAATATCAAACACGGTAACTTCCATTCCGGATAGTTGTAATTTATCTCCATCTTTAACTATTCCGATCCGGATACGGTTGTCCAGGAATTTAAGTAACTTCCTTCCAAGCATCATTTCGCACATAGTCGTGATGATCTGCTTTACTTCCTGGTGACAGTAGATGGTAAAGTCGCCCGGGTATTTTCCACTGTTCATCATAGAGGCTATTTTCCGGTATATCCACACTACTCCCATTACATGATCGGTATGGCCGTGGGTCACAAACATGTGCCGTATAGCAGGAAAGGGGATCGCTGCTTTTTCGAGTTGCACTAATATTCCGTTCCCTCCCCCGGCATCTGTAAGAAAGTACTCTTTGCCGGATTCTATGGCGAAACAGGTATTATAGCAATGAGTAACCATGGCATTGCCGGTACCCAATATAAACCGACGGGAGGCCGATCTCTCTTTTTTCATGCCTGCAATTTAATAATTATAAGATTAAATTTTCTGGTCCGGGAATGGGTTTATAAGGAATCAAGGATATTTTCTCCGCTAAAAACACTTTTACTCCTATAAAAATATTAAAACTGAGGCATCTCCCCTGGCCGGTAAAGCAGTTCGTTTGGCTGGTAAAGAGTTCCTTCCTCTAAGTAAAATCATTGATTTACAATGCTGTGTAGTGCTTTCCTTTGGATCTGCCGGTGTTCCGGCTGTTTTCTACTGAAGGATCATAGGTAGAAAACAGTGTACGGATTTGAGTACAAAGTTCAAAATGAAGAGTCTTATTAATAGAATCAATAGAATGTGGAACGCGAACTAATACATTATAAAGTGGAGAATTTTTTAAAGGATAACGATTTTATCAGTTATGTCTTTGAGAGGACCGATGAGGCAGTCTCCCGGTGAGAAACTCTTTTTAAGATATATCCTTATTTAGAGAAACGGGCCACCGAAGCGATGGCTATCCTGTTTGCTTCGGAAGATGTGGTTACAGATCTTGTTCCTCCTGAGATAGCAGAGCTCAAGGAACGGATCTTTAAAACGTTGAAAATATAAAAAGAGTCAGTCTGGAATTTCCGGGCTGACTCTTTTTTTATCGTTCGTTGTTCTCTCTCTTTTGGTTATTCCCATTCAATGGTTGCAGGAGGTTTCGAAGATATATCATATGTTACACGATTTACCCCTTTTACCTTATTAATGATATCGTTCGACATCTTACCCAGAAATTTATACGGTAAATGAGCCCAGTCGGCTGTCATAGCGTCGGTAGAGGTAACCGCTCTCAGCGCTACCGCATTCTCATAGGTACGTTCGTCACCCATTACCCCTACACTCTGTACCGGCAGTAGGATCACCCCTGCCTGCCATACCTTATCGTACAATCCCCAGTCACGCAATCCCTGGATAAAGATATCATCGGCATCCTGGAGGATCCGTACCTTTTCCGGAGTAATATCCCCCAGGATCCGTACCGCCAGTCCCGGTCCCGGGAAGGGTTGACGGGAGATCAGATGCTCCATCATACCCAGTTCGCGGCCTACCCGTCTTACTTCATCCTTGAAGAGGAGGCGCAGTGGTTCGCATAATTTCAGGTTCATCTTCTCCGGAAGCCCCCCTACATTATGATGGCTTTTGATCACCGTACCTGTAATGGAAAGCGACTCGATCACATCCGGGTAAATAGTACCCTGAGCCAGCCACTTTACATCTTTTAGTTTGTGAGCCTCCTGGTCAAATACATCGATAAATCCTTTGCCGATGATCTTCCGTTTCATTTCCGGATCGCTTACCCCGGCCAGTTCCCTGTAAAATTTATCTTTGGCGTTCACACCGATCACATTGAGCCCCAGGTGCTCGTAATCACGCATTACATTTTCAAACTCATTCTTACGCAGAAGCCCATGGTCTACAAAGACACAGGTCAGGTTCTTGCCCACCGCTCTGTTCAACAGCACAGCAGCTACCGAAGAGTCTACCCCTCCTGAAAGGGCCAATACCACTTTATCATCCCCCAGCTGCTCTTTCAGCTCTTTAACGATTGTTTCAATAAAAGAGGCCGGGCTCCAATCCTGTTTGCAACCACAAATACCCACCACAAAGTTTTTCAGGATTTGGGTACCATCTTCATTGTGGAACACTTCTGGATGGAACTGTACCCCCCAGGTCTGTTCATTCTCTACCTGGTAAGCAGCCACCTCTACCTTATCGGTCGAAGCGATCTTTGTAAAGCCGGCAGGAATAGCAGTGATGGTATCCCCGTGGCTCATCCACACCTGCGAGTTCTCGCGTACTCCTTTCAGCAGCGGATTCTCTTTATCGAAAGAGGTCAGGTGTGCACGTCCGTATTCACGCGTTCCGGCAGGCTCTACATTGCCCCCGTTGGAATAGGCCATGAACTGTGCTCCGTAACAGATACCCAATACCGGATAGTTTCCCCGTATCTCTGCCAGATCGGCTTTGAACGTATTCTCATCATATACGGAGAAAGGACTTCCCGAAAGGATCACCCCTTTAATGCTTTTATCCTCTTTGGGAAATTTGTTATAAGGAACAATTTCACAATAAGTGTCCATTTCACGTACCCGGCGCCCGATCAGTTGTGTAGTTTGTGAGCCGAAATCGAGAATAATAATCTTTTCCTGCATACTCTTATATCGTCAATTTATAATCTGGCGCAAAAGTACACAAAATATTAGAGTTATCTATTGCAGAAAAGTGGGTTACACCTACTTTTTTTGTTTTTTATAATAGAGCTTCCCTCTTGAATAGCTGAAAGATAGTTGTATTTCCCGAGTACCTGGTACAGATGGGTATAATCTCTGTAAGGAGAGAAGGAGAAATACTCTATCATTTCTTCTACATAGGAATAAAAAATAAGAAAATACTATCATCTATCATTCTTGAAGCAATAATGTTCATAGTATATGTTTTTTGTGTAAATAAGGT
>JAJPZL010000183.1 GCA_021204375.1 Bacteroides sp. | reverse complement strand
CATTGCATTTATAAATATTATCCTGCAGCAGATTAATATGGGCGATATCCTTATTTGCAAATTATTACATATACTCTATGGAAACTCTTCCTCCCGATAAATAGCCCAATACTCTGGCTAACGCTCCCGGAGTATTGGGACAGCAGATACCAACTACGTTTGTGATATTAACGGCAAAATGGTGCTCCTTCAGTATAGTATAGGCGCGATCCGGATCAGACACAATACCCCTCAAAATTCCGAAATCCGCATTCTCTGCAATACTCAGTGCAGAGAGATTAATGTTCTCACGACCCAGAACTTCGGTTACTTCCGTCAGACGTCCCGATTTGTTCTCTAAAAAAATTGAAAGTTGTTTTGCAATCATAAGAGAGATCTTTAATGTTACTTCAGTTTACGGTTATCTATTACCCTTACAGCTTTACCCATACTTCTTTCCAGGCTTCTGGGTTCCACGATCTTCACATCCACACCCAGTCCTAAAACACTTTGCAGGCGGGCAGTGATCTTTTTCTTAAGCTCCAGCATTTTATTGATCTCATCCGAATAGTATTCCGGACGGGCTTCTACACGTAACTCCATACGGTCCGTATTGTTCACACGATCTACTACCAATAAATAGTGCGGTTCAAATTCAGGCATTTCCAGGATCACAGACTCCACCTGGGTCGGGAATACATTCACACCCCGGATGATAAGCATATCATCGCTTCGCCCCAGAATACGGTCCATCCTTACTAATGTACGTCCGCAACGACAGGTTTCA
Source organism: Bacteroides sp. (assembly GCA_021204375.1). Classification (GTDB taxonomy): domain Bacteria; phylum Bacteroidota; class Bacteroidia; order Bacteroidales; family Bacteroidaceae; genus Bacteroides. The sequence goes on along the minus strand of JAJPZL010000183.1, from coordinate 6,174 downwards.
TAATGAAGAGCGGTAAGATCCTTTGTGCGGTACCTGAGCAGTGGCATTCCCTCTTTGGTCAGGTGAGTAAATACAAGTTCTCCCGTCTCTCCCGGTTTAACCGGTTCCAGCGTTTTGGGATCCACAATTTCCGGGAAGTAATGGTCTTCATTCAGATGAGTACCATCCTGATATTCACATTCGTAACCTACACCGGGACCAGCCACTTCACTTAATCCGTAAATATCATACGACTTAATTCCCAGCTTCTCTTCGATCTCTTTCCGCATACTTTCCGTCCAGGGTTCTGCTCCAAAAGCACCGGCTTTTAATTTAAATTCGTCACGGGGAATACCGGAATCTTTGATAGCATCTGCAATAAAAAGAGCATAAGAAGGAGTGCAGCATAACACTGTGGAACCAAAGTCATGCATCAATGTGATCTGTTTTTCAGTATTTCCACTGGACATAGGGATAACAGAAGCACCGATATGCTCTGCACCATAATGAGCTCCCAGCCCTCCGGTGAATAAACCATACCCATAAGCTACCTGGAAAATATCCGAACTATCTGCTCCGTAAGCACAGAAACAACGGGCCAGCGACTCAGACCAGGTAGCTACATCCTTACGGGTATATCCTACAACAGTAGGTTTACCGGTGGTACCCGAAGAACCGTGAATACGTACGATCTGGTTCATCGGTACGGCAAAAAGACCAAAAGGATAATTGTCGCGAAGATCTTCTTTGGTAGTAAAAGGTAATTTTACAAGGTCGTCAATGTCATGGATATCATCAGGAGTCAGATCCATCTCCTGCATTTTTTTGCGATAGAAAGGTGTATTATGATACACATAAGACACTATTTTTTTCAGGCGAATGCTCTGGATCTTACGGAGACTCTCCTGATCCATACATTCAATTGTTTCATTCCAAACCATGTTTTTCCGGTATTTTGTTTACTTACAATTGTGTTATAATGTATCGCAAAGTAAACAAAATATTCGGAAAAACAAAGTACAAAGATCGATTTATTAATTCATAGAGCCACCGACAATATCCAAAAGTTCATTGGTAACTGCCTGTTGCCTGGATTTATTATATTGTTTTCTTAACTCCTTCAACAATTCGTCCGCATTGTCGGTTGCGATCTGCATAGCGATGGTACGGGCAGCATGTTCAGACGCATTCGAATCCAAAAGTACGGTGTAAAGTTTTACACATAGCACTTTAGGCAGCAATTCTGCTATTAACTTCTGCCTTGACGGCTCAATAATATAATCTTTATAAGTATGACTCTCTTCTACATCTGCAGAAGTAACAGGTAAATAGGTTTCCCGGGTTATGATCTGGGAAGCAGAAGATTTAAAATGATGATAAATTAATTCAACCTTATCTATCTCTCCCGCTATATACATACCCATTAGTCTGCGTGCCAGGATCGCTGCAGCATCATATCCCGGCTTCTCTGCCATTTTATCAAAAGTGCCCTCTGCCGGAAGACCTGCTTTCCTAACTGCTTCAGCCACTTTTTTACCTACCGGATAAATACGGATATTCTCTGTTCCCAGAGAACTATACTCGGATAAAATCGCATGAAGCCGTTTAATAATATTGGCGTTGAACGCACCACATAAAGAAGAGTTGGAAGAGAATACCACAATCGCAACCTTTCCGACCATCCTTGGCAGGATCAGTGGTGATTCAAAATCACCCTCCATCCCGATCAGATCCGTCATAATAACAGATAGCTTTCTTTCATAAGGAAGCATATTCTCAATAGACTCCTGTGCTTTATGGAGTTTAGCCGAAGCAACCATTTTCATGGCTGAAGTAATTTGTTTGGTACTATCAACCGATGCTATTCTTCCCTTTATCTCTTTGAGTGAAGCCATACGATCAACTGTTATACTCGTTAGTGAGCGAAGCAGCTACTTTTTCCAGGATATCAGTTATCTCATCGTTGATTATTCCCTGCTTAAGCGGATCCAGTACCTCTTTCTGATATTTACTTTCCAATACCCGAAAAAAGTTCTGCTCGAAATCATGAACCTTATTCAGCGGTACATTCTTCAGCAGAGCATGAGTACCACAATATAAAATGGCGATCTGTTTTTCTACCGGCATCGGAGAGTATTGAGGTTGCACCAGCAACCGGGTGTTTTTCTGACCTTTATCAATGGCCATAGCTGTCACCGCATCCAGGTCACCGCTAAATTTGGTAAATGCTTCCAGTTCACGGAACTGAGCCTGATCGATCTTTAATGTACCGGCTACTTTTTTCATAGCTTTGATCTGGGCATTTCCTCCTACACGCGATACCGATATTCCTACATTGATAGCCGGACGGTTACCCTGATTGAACAGGTTGGTATCCAGAAATATCTGTCCGTCTGTAATAGAAATAACATTGGTCGGGATATAAGTAGATACGTCTCCGGCCTGGGTTTCAATAATAGGCAAAGCTGTCAGGGACCCTCCTCCTTTCACTTTATCCTTCAGGCTTTCAGGCAGGTCATTCATCTGCCGGGCCACCTCTTCCTGATTAATGATCTTCGCTGCACGCTCCAACAGACGGGAGTGCAGGTAGAAAATATCCCCCGGATAAGCCTCACGACCGGAAGGACGACGCAGGATCAGGGAAACTTCACGGTAAGAGACCGCCTGCTTGGACAAGTCATCGTATACAACCAGTGCATGACGTCCCGTATCCCGGAAATACTCTCCAATAGCAGCCCCTGCAAAAGGAGCAAAATATTGCATGGCAGCAGGATCTCCGGCCGTAGCAGCTACTACGATCGTATAATCCATAGCTCCTTTTTCCTGCAATGTATTTACAATAGAAGCCACTGTAGATCCTTTCTGCCCGATAGCTACATAAATACAATATACCGGATTGCCCGCTTCATAATTGGCACGCTGGTTGATAATGGTATCAATAGCAATAGCGGTTTTACCGGTCTGGCGGTCGCCGATAATAAGTTCACGCTGACCACGACCGATCGGGATCATGGCATCAATAGCTTTCAGGCCTGTCTGCAAAGGTTCATTCACCGGCTGTCTGAAAATGACCCCCGGTGCTTTTCTTTCCAATGGCATTTCAAAAAGTTCTCCACCAATAGCTCCCCTGCCGTCAAGCGGTTCACCCAACGGATCAATGATACGTCCCAGCATCTGTTCACCTACATGGATGGAAGCAATATGCCCGGTGCGTTTCACCGTAAATCCCTCTTTAATCTTATCTGTCGGTCCCAGCAATACAGCACCAACACTATCTTCCTCCAGGTTCATTACAATGGCTTTCATTCCATTATTAAACTCCAGAAGTTCATTTGCCTCCGCGTTCCGTAGTCCGTAAATACGGGCTACCCCGTCACTGACCTGCAATACGGTACCGATCTCGTCCAGTTTTATGCGGGTATCGATCCCTTCCAGTTGCATCCGCAAAATATCGGAAATTTCGCTGGCTTTTATATTCTCAGACATATTTCTCTATCGTTTCTATAGCTTTTACGCTTGTTTCTCAGTATTAGTTTATCGAAAAGCGTTTTTAAATGATCCGCTTATTCTTTTCAATAAATTGTTTTTTTATCCGTTTAAACTGGTTAGCCACACTGGCATCAAGCCGGTAAGTATCTATATCCAGAATAAATCCTCCCTCAATATCAGGGTTCACACAGGTTTCGAACTCCACCGTACCTTCATGGACCCGGCCTAAGATCATATTCTTAATATGATCTTCTGTCTCTTTCTCCAGCGAAGTAGCTGTAATAAGTCTTCCTCTGTTGATATGATTCGCTTTTCGGTAAATATCCAGATAGAGTAAAGCTACAAACTGCAGGATCTTCTCCCTGTGGTTTTTAAGCACAAGCTCCATAAATCGCTCCAGTTCTTTACTCATAACCCCTCCGACAGCACTTGTGAGTAACTCCAGTTTATCTTTTCCTGAGAGGATCGGGTTACTCAAAGCTGTCCTTAATTTAGGAACTTTCGAAAAGTTACCCGAAAGCGAGAGCATCTCCTGATATACTTTCTCAGAAACTTCGTTCTCCACGGCGTATCCGAACAATGCATTTGCATAGCGCATGGCTATTATTCCTATATTCATACATTAGGATTTAGGAGCAGTTATTTCATCCAGCAAACGGTCAATCATCTCCTGTTGCTCATGGTCTTCATCCAGATTCTTCCGTAAAACCTTTTCAGCAATATCTACTGATAACAGAGCAACCTGGCGACGGATGTCCCGGATAGCATCCTCTTTCTCCTCCTGGATCTGCTTCCGGGCTGTCTCAAGCTGTTTCTGACCCTCAAGACTAGCCCTCTCTTTTGCTTCAGAGAGAATCTTTTCCCGGCTCAGAATAGCCTCCTTGAGGATTTCGGCCTGTTGTTTGTTTGCTTCACCCAGTATCTCTTCACTCTTCTGTTTCAGGTCAGCATATTCCGCATTAGCTTTTTTGGCACTCTCCAATGCGTGATCAATGTACTGTTTCCGTTCCTCTACCATGCCGGTAATTGGCAGGAACCCGAATTTAGCAAGTAAAAAGAATACGATTCCAAAGGAGAGAAGCATCCAGAATAGCAGGCCACTATCTGGTATTAGTAATCCCATATTTTTTCTTTACTTAAAGTGCAAGTAGACAAACTACAATAGCAAACAAAGTAGCACCTTCGATCAAAGCTGCCACAATGATCATACTCATACGGATATCTCCCGCTGCTTCCGGCTGCCGCGCAATAGCCTCCATAGCGGACTGACCAATTTTACCAATCCCTAAACCTGCACCAATTACAGCAATTGCCGTACCAATTGCTGCACCTAATTGATTTAATCCTGCGGTAGCAGCTGCCTGTAATAAAACTGATAATAACATAATACTTTAATTTTAAGTTGTTTATATTTTAATAAATTATTCTCAATGGTGATGGGGTGCTACCCTGGATAAACTGATAAATACAGCAGAAAGCATTGTAAATATATAAGCCTGAATAAAAGCAACCAGTAATTCCAGACAGTTCATAAAAATACCAAAGAACACCGAAACTCCCATCATTGCTCCGTTCATCACAGGCCCTAAACTCACTGTAATAAAAATAATACATGTTAAACCAATCACTGCTGAGTGTCCTGCCATAATATTGGCAAAAAGACGTATCATCAATGCAAAAGGTTTGGTAAATATACCGAAAATTTCGATCACCGGCATCAATGGGATCGGTACTTTCAGCCATATGGGTACATCCGGCCATAAAATTTCTTTCCAGTACTCTTTGGTTCCAAAAAGATTCACAGCCAGGAATGTACATAGGGCCAATACAAAAGTAACAGCAATATTACCCGTCAGATTAGTCCCTCCGGGAAATAGAGGGATCAGACCCATGACGTTATTAAAAAATATAAAGAAGAAAGCTGTAAGAAGATAAGGAGTATATCGCTTATAATCCTTTCCGATACAACTCTTTATCACATCATCGTGCACCATCATTATAAACATTTCCATAAAACCGACAAAACCTTTCGGAGCCGGTGAATCCGGACTCTTACCCTTATACCAACGGGCTACTCCCAGAATGATCACCACTAACAGGATCCCGTTAATGATCAGCGAAAAAGCATTCTTGGTTAAAGAGATATCGATCGGTCGTAATACTTCACCATTTCCTCTTCTCTCCACTATCTTTCCCTGATAATTCCCCTCTTCCGCAATAAAAAATCCCTCATACTCCGGATGATGATGAAAAATGCCGGAAGAAAATACATGCCATCCGGTAGCTTTGCTGTAAACAATTACTGGTAGCGGAATAGAAATATGTTTTTCACCGATCGTAGCAATATGCCAGTCATAAGCATCCCCGATATGCGAAAATATGATCTCCTTGATACTGATCTCATCGCTATCACTTTTTCCGGCAGCCTGTATATGTGCCCATCCGGCTACTGCCAGTAAAAAAATAATAGCTAACAGATATCTTTTATTTTTCATGATCACACACTTTTCAGTTTACGCTTTTTCTCCGAGAGAAAGAAAAAAGCTGTTTCATACAATAAATAACCCAGGTAAAATACCATAAAAGTAAGAAGAAATTCTGTGCGTCCCTGTTTATTCAAAAGAAAATAGAGTAAAATAATAACCAGCGATAATCCCAGTTTCACTCCTTTTGAGATCAGGTAAACAATTAATATCTTTTTAGACC
>JAJPZL010000202.1 GCA_021204375.1 Bacteroides sp. | reverse complement strand
GTTTATTAATCCATAAAAGAAAAGTATAATCCATATCTCCCAGCATGGAGAGCCATTTCATCCGGGTGGTCACCGTATCGAAAATATCACCGTGAGTTACATAGTAATTCCTTCCATGCGAGGTATAAATAAACTCCTTTACGATCTTTACGTTGTAAAAGGTCATTGGAGCCAGGCTATCCAGAAAGTCATCGTGGTTACCCCGTACATAGATCACTTCGGTTCCGAAGTTCTCCATCATTTTCATGATAACCTTGAAAAAGTCAGTATGTTTACTTTTCCATTTTTTACTGCCTCCCTTTTGCAATTGCCATCCGTCAATAATATCCCCGTTGAGGATAAGACGGTCACAGTTGATACTTTTCAGGAACTCCGTTACCTCTTCAGTCCGGGAATAGGAAGAGCCCAGATGGATATCTAATAAAACAACTGTCGGATAATAGGTTCTTAAATACATCTTCGCATGGTTTTCTTTCACAAAGAAAGTCACTTTGTATGACAAGAGAATGTCAGTAAAATTACTATACTGTTACAGACTCGTTACCCTGAAAAACAGCATCCGGTATTTAGTTATTTTTTGTGTTTTGAGAAAAACAATATGTAAACATTAACGCCCCCGGCAAAGATTCATAACAGGAAATGCACTATATTTGCAGAAATTCTTCAGAAAAACCAATAGAATGCGTGACTATATCCTAGCGGATAATCAAGACATAACCAAAGCCGGAATGCTCTTCCTGCTCAAAGGGGTCAAAGAGGTTAATATGATCCTGGAGGCCGATAACAAGATGGAGTTGGTCAAGGCTCTTCGTGCCTATCCGGAAGCCATTGTGATCCTGGATTATACCCTGACCGATTTTGCCGGGGTAGAAGAGCTGATCGTTCTTCAGGAACGGTTTAAGGCTGCACGCTAGATCCTTTTTTCCGACGAGCTCAGCATTGATTTCCTGCGCCAGGTCATCCTTAGTGGAGATGCCTTCAGTGTAGTGATGAAAGACAGCGCCAAAGAGGAGATCATCTCAGCCATACAGTGCAACATCCGGAACGAGCGATATATATGCAACCATACTAGCAACCTGTTGCTCTCTTCCGGTAAACCGCAGAAAGTAGTAGAAGAGCACCACCTTACCGCTACGGAGAAACTGATATTAAAAGAGATCGCACTCGGTAAGACTACCAAAGAGATCGCTGCCGAACGCAACCTTAGCTTTCACACTGTCAACAGCCACCGGAAAAACATTTTCCGGAAACTGGAGGTGAACAGTGTACACGAAGCGATGAAGTACGTCATGCGTGCCGGTATCGTAGACCTGGCAGAGTATTACATTTAAAGCGTGATCTCACCGCTTCCGAAACAGATCCTGGCCTCTTTATCGTAAATCACCCCGAACTGTCCGGGAGCAATACCTTACAAAGGAGAAGAAGAGACAACCCGGTAACTATCATCCTCTTTATAAAGAACACCCTGGATAAACTCCGGTGTATGCCTGATCTTGAAGGTTACCGGTATTTCACCCGACTGATCTTTCCAGGGATTATCCGTAATAAAATGAAAGTCACTGATCCGGAAAGTATCTCCATACTGCTTAGAGGTATCATATCCCCGGGAGACATAGATCAGGTTCCGGTTGATATCTTTTCGTACCACAAACCAGGGACCTCCGCTTAGTCCTAATCCTTTTCGCTGGCCAATGGTATGAAACCAGTAACCTTTATGCCGCCCCACCTTATTACCCGTTTCCTGCTCAATAATATCTCCCTCCTTTTCACCCAGGAAACGACGGATAAAATCATTATAATTGATCTTACCCAGGAAACAGATACCCTGGCTATCTTTCCGACGGGCTGTAGGGAGATTCACCTCTTTAGCCAGCTCACGCACCTCTCCCTTCATCAGGTCACCGATCGGGAACATCAGCTTCGAAACCTGTAAGGCATCAATCTGTGCCAGAAAATCGGTCTGATCTTTTATAGGGTCTTTCGCCGTACCCAGCCACACTTTACCCTCTTTTTCTACTATAGTGGCATAGTGGCCTGTAGCTGTTTTATCAAAAAAAACGGCCTACCTTCTGTTCAAAGCTTCCAAACTTGATCAGCTTGTTACACATCACATCCGGATTAGGAGTAAGCCCCCGTTTCACCCGATCTAATGTATAGGTCATTACACTATCCCAGTACTCCCGGTGGAGATCCACGATCTCCAGTTTCAGGCAATACTTACGGGCAATAAAAGTAGCCATCTCTATATCTTCTTCGGCAGAGCAGTCATACTCCTCCCCTTCCATACCTATTTTTATATAAAAGAGAGAGGGCTTATAGCCCCACTCACATAAACGGTGTACTACCACAGAGCTATCCACTCCCGCTGGAGAGTAACGTTGCTATTTCCATACTTATCTGATCCTGTTTAATTAGCAGCCGGCAAAAATAGAGATTTTTATTTTTCTTTCCGGAGCCCATTGACATTCCTTAAGAGAACTACGGTACAAGTTCCAGTTCCATTCGGATATCACACCTTTCATAAGCCGCATATGTCAGAGGAACCTCTTTAAATCCCAGTTTCTGGTAAAGGGCAATAGAGGCCACCAACCGGGTATTCCCTTCCAGAAAAAGTTTAGGAATACCCTTTCCACGGGCATATTTTACCACCGCTTTACCCAGCAACCGTCCGGCACCTTTTCCCTGGTACCGAGGAACGACCGCCATCTTAGCCAGTTCATAACATCCTGCCCAGGTGTTATGGATCAAAGCACAACACCCCACCACTTCCCCCGCAGGGGTTACAGCAAAAAAGATCTGTCCTCCCTTATCCAGAATGGTACCCTCAGGATCGTTAAGTACAATACGGTCGGAACTTTCCAGATGAAAGAAAGTCTCTATCCATGCTGAATTAAGGCGGACAAAATCTTCTTTATATTCGGGCCGGTACAACTCTATACGTAGCTCTTCCATACACAAAGTAAATCTGTTATCCTGAATTAATCTTTTATTTTCCGGAACGCCTGTTCCAGATCATATTTTATATCTTCAATATTCTCAATCCCTGCCGAAATACGAAGCAGGCCCGGTATCGCTCCCGAAGCTATTTTATCGGTATCGCTAAGCTGCTAGTGTGTCGTAGTAGCCGGGTGAACGATCAGGGTCTTGGCATCTCCCACATTGACCAGGTGGCTGATCAGTTCCAGGTTGTTAATCACCTGGTCCGCTTTGCGGCTATCCCCTTTCAGTTTGAAAGAGAGTACTCCACCGAATCCCCGTTTGAAATACTTCTTTGCCAGCTTGTGATACTTATTGCTTTCCAGCCCCGGATAATTTACATACTCCACCTCCGGACGTGCCTCCAGCCAGCGGGCCAATTCCAGCGCATTCTGCACATGACGTTCTACCCGGAGTGAAAGCGATTCCAATCCCTGTAATAACAGGAAAGAGTTAAAGGGAGAGATCGTATTTCCCCAGTCACGTAACCCTTCGGTACGGGCACGGATCGTAAAAGCAATGTTCCCGAACGGACTCTCTGCCCCGAATGTTTCCCAGAACACCAGGCCGTGATAACTTTCACTCGGTTCCGTAAAGGCCGGGAATTTACTATTTCCCCAGTTGAACCGTCCGCTATCCACAATCACCCCTCCCAGGGCAGTACCGTGTCCGCCAATCCATTTGGTAGCACTCTCTACTACAATATCGGCACCGTGTTTCAGCGGTTGGAAAATGGCTCCTCCGGCACCAAACGTATTATCCACGATCAACGGAATGCCGTACCGGTGTGCCACATCGGCAATGGCTTCAAAATCGGGAATATTCAGATCGGGGTTACCGATCGTTTCCAGGTAAAGCGCTTTTGTCTTGTCATCGATCAGCTTCTCAAACGTAGCCGGTTCATCATCCGGGGCAAACTTTACTGTTACTCCGAGCCTCCTGAACTGGCTTTTAAACTGATTATAAGTTCCTCCGTACAGATGTGAGGTCGTTACAAAATTATCTCCCGCTTCCAGGATATTGTTCAAAGCGATAAACTGGGCCGATTGTCCGCTGCTGGTAGCCAGCGCTGAAAGCTCTCCCTCCAGCGCAGCCACGCGTTTTTCGAACACGTCGGTCGTAGGATTTATGAGCCGGGTATATATATTACCGAATTTATGTAGTCCGAAGAGGTCGGCACCATCCTGTGCATCTTCGAATACATACGAACTGGTAAGATAGATCGGTACTGCACGGGCATGGGTAGTCGGATCTACCTCCTGCCCCGCATGTACCTGTAATGTTTCAAACTTCAATTCCCTTGTTGCCATAGTTAGTTCCAGTATTATATTTAATTACAACGAATACTCGTCAAACGCATAGAGCAGCGTAGAGAGATATCTTTCACCGATATCAGGCAACAGGACCACGATCTTTTTACCTGTATTTTCCGGACGAAGTGCCAGTTGGGTCGCCGCATAAACAGCAGCTCCCGAAGAGATACCTACCAGCAATCCCTCTTCTTTCGCCAGTTCACGGCCCGTACGGATCGCATCATCATTCGATACCTGTATAATTTCATCTACTACCGTAGAATTGAAAGTAGCCGGTACAAAACCTGCACCAATACCCTGTATTTTATGGGGACCCGGTTTACCGCCCGAAAGAACAGGAGAATCTACCGGCTCTACTGCTACGATCTTTACATCCGGTTTATATTTTTTCAATACTTCGCCTACAAAGTTTAGTGTACCACCGTTTTCTACACCTGCTACAAAGATATCCACATCCCCATCTGTATCCCTCCAGATCTCTTCAGCAGTAGTACGTTTATGAACAGCCGGGTTGGCCGGATTTTCAAACTGTTGCAGGATCACTGCTCCCGGAGTTTCAGCCTTTAGCTCCTGTGCCCTGGCAATCGCCCCTTTCATTCCCTGCGCTCCCGGAGTCAGTACAATAGTGGCCCCCAATGCTTTCAACAGATTACGACGCTCCAGGCTCATAGTATCCGGCATGGTAAGAATAAGCTGGTATTTCTTTACAGCTGATACAAATGCCAGACCAATTCCCGTATTACCGCTGGTCGGTTCAATAATTACTGATCCGGGTTGTAATATTCCTCGCTTTTCGGCATCCTCTATCATAGCGAAAGAGATGCGGTCCTTTACACTACCTGCCGGGTTGAAATACTCCAGCTTTGCAATTACAGTCGCATTCAAATTTTTACTTTTTCCGTAGTGGGAAAGTTCGAGCAGCGGTGTATTACCGATCAGATCTGTAAGTTGTTTTGCTATTCTTGCCATAGTTATCTATATTTTTAAATGATTATTAGTTTCGATATTGCAAAGGTAGGGCAAACCTGCGTGTTACCCAATCGCATATTTAAGTCATTTTCATACCACACTTATGGTATTAAACAAATAAATGTGTAATTTTGTGCACTATAAACCGTTAAAAACGGGCTAAAACAACCCCGTAAATGGATATAATTTCCATCAACCATACCTTTACGGGAAACGTTTAATTTTGAACTAAAACCAGATTACTATATGAGAAGAGTACCTGAAAGCAGTAGCGTTCTACTTTTGATCACAGCTCTGTTATTCCTTTCTTCTTGTTTTCAGGACAGAAGAAAAGAGTTTGAGGAAGAGATCGGAGCCAACCGGTGGATCTATGAGGTGATGGAGGATCACTATTTCTGGACAGAAGATATGCCCTCACGCTCCAGCCTGAACCTTTTTGCTTCCCAACCCGACTTTTTCAGCAGCATTTTAGTCTCTGCCGATAAATACTCTACTATTGAAGAACTTACTTATTCCGCCCGCACCCTCTATAGCCGCAGCAACTACGGATTTGAATATGCCGTATATACTTCTCCATACAGGGCCAGAGTGCTGTATGTACTTCCCGGTTCCCAGGCAGCCCTGAAAGGACTGAGAAGAGGAGACTGGATCAGTGCGGTAAACGGGACCGAATTCAGTGAGTCGAACTATGCCACCCTTATTGAAGGGGCGACCGGGGAGATCCATTTGACCTTGACTACTTACGACGAAAATTCCGAACCGGGTGAAGATAGCTGGACTATTACCTTATCCCGCGAAACGATAGAAGACAATCCGTTCTTATTTTATACCATATATACGGTTGAGAACCGGAACATCGGATATTTAGTATATAATAAATTCGCCACCGGCCCGGAAGATACCGGTAACGAAACGGTTTATCTGCAGGAGATGCAAAGGATCTTTGCTCAGTTCCAGGGTGTAGATGAACTGATCCTGGATCTGCGGTATAATCCGGGCGGATATGTACATTGTGCCCAGGAGCTGGCCAGCCTGATCGCCCCTGCAAACCATCTCGGAGAAGTGTTCGTATCTTTAAGATACAATGTAAATCATCCCGAAGAGACTGACTACAGACTCCTGCAACTGTCCGAAAACCTTAACCTGAGTGATCTCTATGTCATTACTACCTCTACCACTGCCTCTGCTTCCGAAGCCGTTATTTACGGACTCCGCCCCTATATGAATGTAACAGTAATAGGGGCTACTACCGAAGGCAAGAATGTGGGTTCGCAGGTCTTTACCAACGACGAGTATTCCCAATGGATACTCCATCCTATCACCTGCCAGGTGCATAATTCACGGGGAGAATCCGACTATAGCAGCGGAATTACGGCGGATCATGGAATAACCGATACTTCAGACCTGATCTGGTACGATTTAGGAGATCCTGAAGAAAAACTACTCAAATATACCATTGAGCAGGTTATATTTGGTAATCCGGACGATGGAGGCGACGAAGATGAAGATGAAAGCGTAAATGAAAATGAAAACAATGAAGAAGATGGAAATGAAACAGAGGCAACAACACTCTCCCACAGCCGTACTGGGAAATTCAAAACAGAATTAATACCTGTTTACGAATCATTTAAGAAAAAAGGATTTCAGGGATTAAAAGTAAAATAATAGCCGAAGAATAACTCTTT
>JAJPZL010000452.1:3458-6969 GCA_021204375.1 Bacteroides sp. | reverse complement strand
CGGTAATATGAATAAATTATCATATAAACTATCATACTATGTATTGTATGCATTGTTTGCGGTAATTGTTGCCGTATTAGCACTGTTTTACTTCGTAGGCTTTGACCGGATGGTCGGGGAGTTTAATGACCCTGTCAATACAGATGCATTGCTTTACCTGATCTATGGTATTCTGGGAGTATGTATCGTTGTAACTATTGTTGCCGCTCTGGTACAGTTTGGTACTGCTTTGGAGGACAGTCCTAAAAACGCTATAAAATCTCTTATAGGGGTGATTTTCTTGGCTATTGTCCTGATCGTATGCTGGAGTATCGGTAGCGGAGAGGCTCTTGCTCTTCCGGGATATGACGGAACGGATAATGTTCCTTTCTGGTTGAAAATGGCGGATATGTTCCTCTATAGTATTTACTTTCTTTTTGGTCTTACTGTAGTATTAATTATAGCAAGCAGTATAAAGAAGAAGTTATCTTAAAAAGAGTTTGAATCTTAAAGTAAAAAGAAATAGCAATGGCAAAAGGAAATAGAAAAGTTCCCGATATAAATTCCAGCTCGACTGCGGATATTGCTTTCTTATTGCTCATCTTCTTTTTAATTACAACATCTATGGATACTGACCGTGGGCTTGCGAGACGTTTGCCGCCTCCACCCGAACCAGACCAGGAAGTAGATGATATAATTGTAAGAGAACGTAATGTATTACAGGTTATCCTTAACTTTAATAACCAGTTAATGGTTAAAGGAGGGGGTAAACAGGACTACATTGATGTGAGCCAATTGAGAGATATTGCAAAAGAGTTTATTGTAAATCCTGCCAATGATGAGAATTTACCGGAAAAACATCCAGCGGATATTCCATATTTTGGCAATGTAATGATAACGGAGAAACACGTGATTTCTTTGCAGAATGACCGTGGTGCCACTTATCAGGTCTATATTGATATTCAGAATGAACTGGTAGCTGCTTACAACGAAGTTCGTGATGCACTTGCCCAGTCACAGTGGCAGAAAAATTACGACGAGCTGGACGAAGATCAGCAAAAAGCAGTTCGTGAGTATTATCCTCAGCGGATTTCTGAGGCTGAACCTAAAGACTACGGAGGACGTTAATAATGGGGAAATTTAATAAGACCGGTAAACGCGGGATGCCTGCACTTAATACCTCCTCTCTTCCGGATTTGATCTTTACGATGTTGTTCTTCTTTATGATCGTAACAACGATGCGTGAGGTTACATTAAAGGTAGAGTTCCGGGTACCAACTGCAACAGAGTTGGAAAAGCTTGAAAAGAAGTCACTGGTAACTTTCATCTATGTAGGACAGCCTATGGCTGAGTTCCGTGCAAAAATGGGTTCTGAAAGCCGTATTCAGCTGAATGACAATTTTGCTGAAGTTTCTGAGATCCAGGATTACGTTTTTCAGGAACGTGCCAATATGAAAGAAGAAGATCAGGCAGCAATGACTGTATCGTTAAAGATCGACCAGGATACTAAGATGGGTATCGTAACCGATATTAAGCAAGCACTTCGTCAGGCATATGCACTAAAGGTCAATTATTCGTCGTCACAACGGCAGTAATCGTTCCTATCATATAAAAAAGAGCAACTCTATTGGGTTGCTCTTTTTTATTTATCTTCTTTTCTCTTTTATTTAATCACTCCATATACTTCGCTGTGGATCTTCTCTTTTACCCGTTCAAAATCGTCCGAAGGTGTAAGGATTCCGTTCGCCATCAGATACATGGGGATCTCGCGGCATCCGGCTTTATAGGGAGGTTGCAGATACTCTTTTTTCCATAAGTTATAACCCAGCCGTTGGTAGAAGTGGATCCGTCTGATAGAGAGTTCTTCTGTGGATAGTTCTACTTCCAGTACTATACTTTTGTCTATGCTTTCTCTGAGCTGGCTCAATACTCTTTTTCCATAGCCTCCGTTCCGCAGGACGGGGTCGGTTGTAAAGTGTTCTATGTAGATAAATTCTCCCAGGTCTCAGTAGCTGAGTAGTCCGATAGGGTTCCTGTCTTCTTTTACTATATGGTTGTGAAAGATGGTTTTTCAGCAGTGTTTTTTCGCTGTGTTTCCAGGTCACGGTATTCATCTACAGGGAAAGTAGTAACTAATAACTCTTCTATATAGCTGTAATCTTTTCCTTCTGTTTCCCGGAGGCGTTCAATAGTGAGCATACATTTATGGATTAGGGTTTGTATAAAAAAGTATAAGTTTCTCTATAGCCTTTTGACATACGTGGCAAAAAGCGTTCGGTTCGTTGCTTCGCATCCGGCAATTATCGGCCGGACGGTATATACCTTTTGCTGCATATCCTCCTCCTTCATAGAGTCCTATGGGAAACTCTGTGGCCCGGGCGGGAGGAGTGGGAACCGGCGTATCCGGAAGCATCATCGATATCCATTTATCTTCCAGTGAAACCAGGGTGGTGATATTGGGTTCCCACGGTTCTATGGAGAGGGGATAGAGTTCGCTGAAAATATCTTCTTGGTAGTAGTATTCATCGGCCAGTCCACCAAAGCTATGCCCGAATTCATGTACTACTACAGGTGCAAACTGCGGATGTCCGGTGGTGGTAAGTGTATAGAAGTTGTAGATACCTCCTCCACCATACTCTTCCGTATGGGCGAGGATAATAATATGTTCATAAGGAATTCCCGCCAGCAGGTCGTGCACTCGTTTCAACCGGGTAGTGGTGAGGTAACGCTCCGAATAAAAGCTGTCGAAATGGGATAATACGGCACTCTCTTTCCATATTCCTTCCCGGGGAATACTTACTCCACTTTCCGGCGATAGAGCGGCTACTGCCAGGATGTTAAAGCGATCTTTGTAGGTACCGAAAGGCTCGTGGGTAAAGAGGGCTTCAGTAGCTTCTCCGGCATGTTTATAAAACAGGGTAGAATCGGCGGCTGAATAGCCTTCTGCCAGGATGGCTACATTGATACGCTCCTCCGGTTTACCGCTATGGTATATATACCGCCACGGGATTGCATTCTTTTCTCCCTTGCGGTGTATCAGGATGTCATCCGGTGATACGGGATGCCTGTAGGTGGCCAGTACCCGTTCGTATTTATTCTTCAGGGTGATCTCTATCTCTACGGCCTCTTTCGGATAGGGAAGGAGGAAAACATTCTCAAAAGCTTTCCGGATCCGGGTCGCCTCTTCGGTGGAGATCCACTCTTGGAAGAGGGTCGAAAAGCTGTTCCGGTAGATGCATTTTCCCGTAGCTGCGTTATACATGGATATCTGCCCGTCACCGGCCAGCGGGACCGAATCCAACAGGTGGCGCTTTCCTGCCCATCCCGGCAGGCAACTCAGTTCATCCAGGAAGATATACTGGTCGGTATGGTTCCCTGAGAATATATAATCTATCCGTAAGGTGTTGTCTGTAAAATAGGTGGAGAACTCCTCTCCATAGGTGGAAAGAGTAGCAAGTAACAGCAGCAGTGAGATCAGATAGTTTTTCATTTTTCCGGGAATTTAGAAAGGTTTTCGAAAAGATACTACATT
>JAJPZL010000452.1:0-3407 GCA_021204375.1 Bacteroides sp. | reverse complement strand
CGCTGTTAAATTGTAACAAATTATAATTAAATGTCATACCATCAGATAGATAGTTTGGATGAGCAGATACTACGCCTCATCGCCGATAACGCCCGTATCCCTTTTCTGGAAGTAGCCCGTGCCTGTAATGTTTCCGGTGCAGCTATCCATCAGCGCATTCAGAAACTGACCAACCTGGGTATTATCAAAGGGTCTGAATATGTAATTGATCCGGAGAAGATCGGGTATGAGACCTGTGCCTATATCGGGCTCTATCTGAAGGACCCGGAGCAATTTAAAGGGGTGACCGAACAGTTGAAGAGAATCCCGGAGGTAGTAGAGTGTCATTTCACTACCGGGCAGTACGATATGTTCATTAAGATCTATGCCCGTAACAACCATCACCTGCTAAGTATTATCCACGATAAATTACAGCCGCTGGGGCTCTCCCGTACCGAGACATTGATTTCTTTCCACGAAGCGATCAAACGCCAGATGCCCATTCTCTCTTCCCGGGAGGAGAAGAAGGAGGAGGATAAGGATTAACGGCGGATATAATCTACGAAACTGTAAGCATACGCGTGCTTCTCGTCAGCGGGATGCGATTCCCGGCTGATCTCTTTCCAGATAGCCGGATCAATCTCCGGAAAAAAAGCATCCGCCTCTTTGGGGGTATCCTCTACCTCCGTTAACCGCAGGCTATCGGCAAACTCCATTGCCTGCCGGTAGAGACTCTCTCCGCCGATCATGTAAATTTCTTCTTCTCCTTTACAACTTTTTAAGGCTTCTTGCAACGAAGAGCAGACCTCTGCTCCCGGGAGGGTTAAAGCCTGATCTGAAGAGAGCACTATATTCCGGCGGTTGGGTAGCGCCCCTTTCGGCAGCGATTCATAGGTTTTTCTTCCTATGATAATGGTGTGCCTATTGGTTAGCGCCTTAAAGCGCTTCAGATCGTTGGGGAGCCAATAGAGTAAACGATTTTTGTAACCAATTCCCCGGTTGCGGGCAATGGCGGCAATAATGGAAATATGATCCATAGTTATTTATTGTTCTGTTTATACCGAAACCACTCCTTTGATATGGGGATGGGGATCGTAGCCGGTCAGGTTAAAATCCTCGCATGTAAAATCAAAAATACTTTTTACTTCCGGATTGATCTCCATCACCGGTAACTTCCGGGGTTCACGGGTTAATTGCAGTTTTACCTGTTCCAGGTGATTGGTGTAGATATGGGCATCTCCTAAGGTATGCACAAAATCTCCCGCTTTCAGCCCGGTCACCTGGGCCGCTATCTGTAATAAAAGTGCGTAGGATGCTATATTAAAGGGAACACCCAGGAAAATATCTGCACTCCGCTGGTAAAGTTGTAGGCTGAGCCGTCCGTTTGCTACATAGAACTGGAAAAGTAAATGGCAGGGAGGAAGGTTCATATTACCCAGATCTGCTACGTTCCAGGCACTTACCAGGATCCGCCGGGAATCCGGATTCTCCCGGATGGTGCGGATCACTTCCGATATCTGGTCAATATGGCCCCCTTGATAGTCGGGCCAGGAACGCCACTGGTAACCATATACATGTCCCAGGTCTCCGTTCTCGTCCGCCCATTCGTTCCAGATACGTACGCCATGATCCTGCAGGTATTTTACATTGGTATCTCCTTGTAGGAACCAGAGTAGTTCGTAGATGATGGATTTCAGATGTAGTTTTTTAGTAGTCAGACAGGGGAACCCCTCTTCCAGGTTAAAGCGCATCTGGTGGCCGAAAACGCTGGTCGTTCCCGTTCCTGTGCGGTCTTCTTTAAAGGTTCCTTCTTCCAGAACCCTGTTTAGCAGATCCAGATATTGTTTCATAACAGGTTAACTCTTTTTTGAAGTACAAATGTACATTAAAAGTTCGGTTCTCAATCAGAGAGAAAATTAAATTTGAAATTAAATCCCTTTGCAGGAGAATGATCTTATAAGAAAAAAAGAGTAACTTTGTATTCCAAAAATCAAAAAAAAATGACTCAGCAACATATACCTATTGAGTTAGGAACAGAGAAGATCGGAAAACTTCTGATGAAATATGCCATCCCGGCCATTATTGCCATGACGGCATCTTCCCTTTACAACATGGTAGATAGTATCTTTATCGGACAGGGGGTAGGGCCGCTGGCTATCTCCGGACTCGCTATTACCTTTCCACTAATGAACCTGGCCGCTGCTTTCGGTTCGTTGGTTGGGGTGGGAGCCTCTACCCTGGTCTCCGTAAAACTCGGGCAGAAAGATTACGATACCGCCAAAAGGGTATTGGGCAATGTGATGATCCTTAATTTAATCATAGGGATACTCTTTACCGTAATAACCCTTCCTTTCCTGGACCCTATCCTCTATTTTTTCGGGGCCAGTGAAAATACTATTGGTTATGCCAGGGATTATATGATGATTATTCTTCTGGGAAATGTCATTACTCACCTCTACCTGGGGCTTAACTCTGTGCTCCGTTCCTCAGGGCATCCGCAAAAAGCCATGGCAGCCACCATTGCTACTGTCCTTATCAATGCCATCCTAGACCCTGTTTTTATCTTTGTCTTTGACTGGGGTATACAGGGAGCCGCTATTGCTACAATTATAGCACAGGTTATCTCTTTGGTATGGCTATTGAAGATCTTTACTAATAAGAGTGAACTTCTCCATTTTGAAAAAGCCATTTTCAGTTTGCGCAAAAAGATCGTTTTCGATTCACTGGCTATTGGTATGTCTCCCTTTCTGATGAACCTGGCCTCCTGCTTTATTGTGATCCTGATCAATAACGGATTGAAAAAATATGGGGAAGACCTCAGCATCGGTGCCTTTGGTATTGTGAACAGGCTTATTTTTCTCTTTATAATGATCGTGATGGGGCTTAACCAGGGGATGCAGCCTATTGCCGGTTATAACTTCGGTGCCAGTCTTTACGGCAGAGTTGACCGGGTACTCAAAGTGACCATTCTCTATGCTACTGTGATCACTACTATCGGATTTATTGTGGGAATGTTCCTTCCTCAACTTGCTGTAACACTCTTTACCACAGATAAAGAGTTGATACGTCTGGCGGCCGATGGTTTCCGGGTTACCGTCTACTTTTTTCCCTTTATCGGGTTCCAGATGGTTACTACCAACTTTTTCCAGAGTATCGGTATGGCTAAAAAAGCGATCTTTCTCTCACTCACCCGTCAGATACTTTTCCTGATACCCTTTCTGGTCGTACTTCCTAAGTTCTGGGGAGCCTACGGGGTCTGGATCAGTATGCCGCTTTCTGATCTGGCTGCAACAATTGCTTCGGGAATTATGTTATGGATCCAGTTACATGCCTTTAAAAAGGCTGATAATAACCTGGCTTCCTGAAAGAATTAATCGGGACTTTTTTGGGAGTTTCTCTTCCGTTTAATTATATTTGTAATCTATAAT
>JAJPZL010000355.1 GCA_021204375.1 Bacteroides sp. | reverse complement strand
GTAGTGGATGAGCATGGAGAAGGTATGATAGGGGTGAATATAGTGGTAAAGGGCACTTCTAACGGTACTATTACCGACATTGACGGTAACTTCAGCCTGAAAGTATCCGAAGGTAATGTATTGAATATAACATCCATCGGGTATATCTCTCAACATGTAACAGTGGGTAATCAAAAGAGCCTCCGTGTTGTATTGATAGAAGATGCGTAGGCTCTGGACGAACTGGTCGTGGTAGGGTATGGTACGGTGAAGAAAAGAGATCTTACCGGATCGGTAAAGACTGTCGATAACAGTACCCTGAAAGCTACCGGTCAATACTCTACGGTAAGTGCACTGCGTGGACAGACAGCGGGTGTGAACGTAACCCAGAACAGTGGAAAACTGGGTACGGATTACAACATTGAGATCCGCGGTATGAACTCCATCGGCAAATCATCCAGTCCGTTGGTGGTGATTGACGGGGTGATCGGTGGAGATATGAACGCTATCAATCCTACCGATATTGAGCGTATTGATATCCTGAAAGATGTTTCGGCTACGGCAATTTATGGTTCCCGTGGTTCCAATGAGGTAATCATTGTAACTACTAAGAGCGGTCAGAGCGGACGCACTACCGTTACGTACGATGGTACGGTAGGGTTCACTACTCCTTCTAATCTTCCCCGTATGTTTAACGGGCCGGAATATGTGGCTTATGCTAAAGAGGCTATCAACGGAGGTTCTAACCACGATCCTTTTATCGGTCGTGAAAAAGAGAATGCCGAGAATGGTAACTTTACTGACTGGTTGGATTATACCTTGCAGAATGGTTTCTAGACCACTCATTCCATAAGCCTTACCGGTGGGAACGACAAGACCAAACACATTATGTCGATCGGTTACGTGAACCAGACGGGTAGCGTTCCGGGTGAGGAGCTGCAACGGCTCAACATAAAGCTAGGTGTGGAAGGCAAAGTGGGTGATTTTACTATGGGTCTTTCCGGATATGCACGTTATAGGAATATAGATAACGGCGCCCGTGAAGCATTACGTTCTGTTTTCCGTCTGCGTCCTATCGCCAGTCCGAATGATGCGGAGGGAAACCGCCAGTTCTTTGTGCAGGATTATCGTCCCGAACGTTTTACCAATCCCCTGTACGATGCTGAGAACGAAGTGCAGAACAACCGCCAGTTAAACGGGCATATCAACTTTTTCCTCGATTATAAGATCATGGAAGGTCTTACGGTACGGAGTATATTTTCGCCCTATACCTATTTCGATCGTTTCGGGTATGCAGCCGATACATTTACAAAGACCAATAAAGGGGAAAATCTGCCGAAAGCCGATCTTACCAACAACAACGGATACTCCTATACCTGGGACAATACCATCAACTTTAACAGAACATTTAAAAATGACCATTCCCTGAATGCCATGCTGGGTACCAGTACCTACGAATCGCAGTGGGAATACTCCTATATTGCGGTGAAAGATCTGCCGTTCAACTCCAAATGGCACAATATCGGTTCGACCGGAGAGGAAACGGCCCGAGAATCCTGGGAGGGACGGAACAGGTTGGTCTCTTTCATGGGACGTATTAATTATGCCTACAAAGATAAATACCTGGTTACTGCGACGGGACGTACGGATGGTTCGTCCAAATTAGCGAAGGGACATAAATGGGGATTCTTTCCCTCGGCTGCCTTAGCCTGGCGCGTAACGGGAGAAGATTTCCTGAAAGATAACGATGTACTGAATGAATTGAAAGTACGGGTTAGTTACGGAGAGTCGGGAAACAATGCGGTAGATAATTATTCAACTATTTTAGGGACCGTCAATACGCAATACGATTTTGGCGGGAACAATGCGAACGGACAATACCTGAACCGGATCAAAAAATGACGAGCTGGGTTGGGAAAAGAGTAAAGAGGTGAATCTGGGTATTGATTTTGGTCTCTTTGGCGGACGCTTATCCGGTAACATTGAGTTATATAACAAGAAAACTACCGATCTGATTCTTGGCCAGCGGATACCGCAAACCAATGGTTTCAGTGAAGTTAGTGCTGTGAATGTAGGGGCAACCCGTAACAGAGGGCTGGAGATCGGGCTCAATAGTGTTAATATACAGACCAGGAACTTTTCATGGACCACCAACTTAAGTTTTGCCACTAATAAAAATGAGATCACTAAGATCTTTGGCGATAACAAAGATTATCCGGACCAGGCACTTTTCATCGGTAAACCTGTACTCGTTCATTACGATTATGAGTTCGGTAGCATCTGGTAGCTGGACCAGAGAGAAGAGGCTGCTAAATATGGCAGACAACCGGGAGAGGTGATCGAGATAGACCAGGATAAGGATGGGTCGATTACTCCCGATAAGGATCGGGTCATCCTGGGGAATCCCTTCCATAAATGGACCGGTGGTATGACCAATACCTTTACCTATAAAGAGTTTGACTTCTCGTTCTTTATCTATACCCGGCAGGGAAAGATGAAATGGAGTAAATTCCATAGTGAGCTGCAGAATGAATATTTAGGAGAGATTAACCAGTTGAAGGTTGATTACTGGACACCAGAGAATCCATCGAATACCTTCTATCGCCCGGGCTTTAATACCGGAAATAAAGGCCTGTTGCTTTATAAAAGCACCTCCTTTGTCCGGGTTGGACATATAACACTGGGATATAGTCTGCCACACAAGTGGTTAGAACCGATAAAAGCCTCTAAACTGAGAGTGTATGCTACGGCTATCAATCCGTTTGTCTTTACTAACTATACAGGTCTTGATCCTGAATTCGGAGGACACGCTACAAACGGCGGTGGTGATGGTACAGCCACTTATAATGGTGGGGTAGCCGTTTCAACTTATCAATTCGGGTTAAGTGTTACATTCTAACTAATAAAAAATCAATAATTATGAAACTCAATAGATTCAAAAATATATGCCTGGGAGGCTTTCTGTTGGTAGCGGCAACCTCCTGCGTCAATTTTCTGGAAGAGAAACCGGAAGGAATGGAAGATGCTTCCAAATATTTCACCACCAAAGAGGGGTATGAATATTTAGTGAAGGCAAATTATGAGCCTATACGGTATGTAACCAGCAGAATCCACACCTATATGCTGGGTACGGATGTATATACCTCTCCGGGACGGGGATTGGATTATGGTAACATAGAGAACCGGGATGAATACAGCAGTTTATACCTCAGGGGTATGAATGAGTACTACAAGACTGCCGTTGATGCAAGTAATGCAGATTTTAAGGATACCTTTATCGATGCCTATAATCTTATCCAGCGTTCCAATACGGTCATTGCTTACGGGTAACGTGCGAATATTTCGGAGGAGACCCGGGATCAACGGGCCGGTGAAGCTAAATTTCTGCGTGCTCTGGCTTATTATTACCTGGTAGAGCAGTTCAGTGATGTGCCTTTACTGGTAGAGGAGATCACCGTTCCTCATCTGACGGCCGAACGTACGCCTGAGAAAGAGATCTATGCCTTCCTGATCAGCGATCTTGAAGAGTGTTACAGTAGGGTGACTCCCAAGAACAGCCAGCACGAATTCGGCCGGGTAACCCGGGGTGCTATTAAGACATTGTTGTCGAAATTATACCTTACCCGTTCTTATAAACCGTATGCCGAAAGCGGTGACGCGGCAAGAGCGTACGAACTAGCAGTGGATGTGATCCATAACGAAGGATACAGACTACTGGATGACTTTGGGGATGTGTTTAAAGAGGGGAACGAAGAGAACGATGAAATTATATTCTCGGTTCAGTATAGCACCAACCTCCTGACCAACTGGGGTGGAAATATGGATTATTCGATCTTTCAGCCTTTTATCTATTCTATTCCCGGAATGGGGGCTAAAGATGAGTATTTAGAGAGGTATATGGGCTGGGTTGCTCCCATACGGGCTGCTTATCTGATGTATGACCGCAGTTGGGACAGCCGGTTTGATGAGACCTTCCAGCGTGAATATTTTGCCAATGAATACAAACCCTATGAGGCGGGAGCATTCGGAGAGATCGAGGTGGGACAGCTAATGATCCATTGTGTATTCCCGGATGAACACTAGATGACCCGTGAAGAAAAAGATCAGTTACTTTATTTTGCGGTGAACTTTGATGAGTATGCTGATCAGCCTCTGGTTGGTGAATTGAAAGACGATAACGTGGACTATCGGGTCAATGGTTTTGCCCAGGATTAGAACGGGAATGACACCAAGACAAGATATTACGTTTATCCGGGGATCAGAAAGTTCAGAGACTCTAAAGCACGTTACAGCGATGGCGGGGAACAGGGTACCAGAGACCATTTTGAAATGCGTCTGGCAGAGATTTACCTGATCGCTGCGGAGGCTTCGCTCAAAGCCGGCTCCGGTGATGGTGCAGGTTATCTGCAAAGATTGCGCGACCGTGCCGCAAAATCGGGTGCAGCACCTGCCCTGGAGTTAACCCTCGACAATATTCTGGATGAACGGGCCCGTGAACTGATGGGAGAGGAGAGACGCTTCCTGGATTTAAAACGTACAGGTAAACTGCGTGAAAGAGTCTTTACCAAAGGGATGAACGAAAGAGCGGTTCGTGCCCTTGAGGTTTTCGGTTCTGAAATGGCCTTTAAAGATGAATATATCAACCGTCCCCTTCCGTATGAGTGAACCCGCTATCTGCAGAACATAGTGGAGCAGAATCCAGGTTACGATTATTGATAGGTGGAGGAACAGATGCGGATCAGGCAGGTCTGTATGATCCGTATCTGTTCTCTTTAAAATGACTCTCCAGGGAGTCGGAAACAAGAAACGCAATGAAAAACAGAATCTTCCTTTTAACGATCCTTACTGTTACAGCACTATCCTGTATGCAGCAGAAGCAACCGGAAACTCTTCTCTCCTACATTGATACCCGTGTAGGTACAGCTGCCAGTACTACCGGAACAGCCGGACTTTTTGGTAAACATACCGAAGAGTACGGGCAGGTTTTGCCGGCTGTATTGGTGCCGCACGGTATGAATTTCTGGACACCTCAAACCCGGGATACCGAGCAGAAGTGTGTGGCTCCTTACTATTATAAAGATACGCTGATACAGGGGTTCCGCAATTCGCACTGGATCGTGGGCGGATGTACACAGGATTATGGCTCCATGACCCTTATGACATTGACCGGCGACCTGAAATGTGCACCTGAACATCGTGGAGGGAGATTTGTCTATGAGAATGAGGTAGCGACTCCTGCTTATTATTCGGTATATATGGATAACTACCGCACGCTGGCGGAGATGACGGCGCAGTCGCGTTCGGCTATCTTCCGTTTTACCTATACCGAAGGCGGAGAGGCTTGGATCGTGGTAAATCCCAATAGTGACGAGGGAGAGGGGTATATAGAGATAGATCCGGGAAAAAAGAGATCCGAGGATATAATCCGGTGCACCGCATCTATCAGGAGTGTAGGGGAACCGGCCGAATTCAGCGGATACTTTGTGGTCTCTTTTCAGGAGGAGCCTGTAACTTACGGGGTCTATCAGGATTCTATGCGGTATGAAAATGAAAGTTCAATCGGTCAACGTAAGAATATAGGTGCGTATGTGGGCTTCAACATGAAGCCCGGTCAGCAGTTAATCGTCAAAGCTTCTTCTTCCTTTACCGGTCCGGATGGAGCTCTGGTCAATCTGCAGGCTGAGATATCGGGATGGGAATTTGATACTGTACATACACAGTTGGAAAAAACCTGGTAGCAGCGGCTGGCCTCTATAAAGGTATCCGGTGGAACGGATGAGGACAAAAGAAAATTTTACGGAGCGTTGTACCGCTCCTCCTTTCTTCCCCGTGTATTTAATGATGTAGATGGTGCCTATCCGGCATTCTCTACGGGAACTCCCATCCATTACATAAAAGAGGGAGATTATTATGAGGATTTCAGTATGTGGGATACCTACCGTGCCCTGCATCCGTTGATAAATATATGGGAACCTTCCCGTTCGGGGCAAATGGTATATTCATTGATCACTAAATACGAGCAGGGAGGGTGGCTACCTATTTTTCCGTGCTGGAACAGCTACACCGCTGCTATGATAGTGGATCATTGTATTTCTGTGATCGGGGACGCTTACCTGAAAGGTGTTACGGGCTTTGACATTCAGAAAGGGTAT
This sequence comes from Bacteroides sp., assembly GCA_021204375.1. Classification (GTDB taxonomy): domain Bacteria; phylum Bacteroidota; class Bacteroidia; order Bacteroidales; family Bacteroidaceae; genus Bacteroides. The sequence continues at coordinate 855 of JAJPZL010000355.1, read as the reverse complement.
GAGGCGATGAGAAAGAACGCTTTTGAAACTCCTGCTGATCACGGAGATTATAAGAATGGTATGGGGAGGCGTGCCCTTACTTCCTACCTGCGCCATGGATATATTCCGCTTGAAGACCCGGTGGCAGAGGCTTTCCATACCGAAGAGCAGGTTTCGCGTACGCTGGAATATGCGTATGACGATTATGTACTGGCATTGGTTGCCAAAGAACTGGGAAAAGAGGAGGATTACCGGCAGCTTATTTCCCGTGCGGGAAATTACCGGAATGTAATAGATCCTCACACCGGCTATGCACAGGGGAAGTATGCCGACGGACGCTTTTTGCAGGAGGATAACGCATTCGGTTTTACTTCGTTCATCACAGAAGGGGCTCCCTGTCATTACACCTGGTATGTCCCTCATGATCCGAAAGGATTGATGGAGGTAATGGGAGGTGAAGAGGTCTATGTAGCCAAACTAGATTCCATGTTCAGTGAAAGGCGTTACTGGCACGGGAATGAACCCTGCCACCAGGTGGCTTATCTCTTTAATTATGCAGGTAAGCCCTGGAAAACCCAAAAGTAGATTCGTTATATTATGGATACCGAATACCTGGATGCTCCCGGAGGCTTATCGGGCAATGACGATGCCGGCCAGATGTCTGCCTGGTATGTTTTTTCGGCGCTGGGTTTCTATTCGGTTTGTCCGGAAACGCCTTATTATGCTATCGGCTCTCCTGTTTTTGAGAAAAGCTCTATACAGTTGGAAAATGGAAAAACATTTACTGTGATCGCCCGGAACGCATCTTCACAGAATATATATATATATATATATATATATATATAATCTGCCCGGATGAACGGCAAGGAGTATGAT
>JAJPZL010000418.1 GCA_021204375.1 Bacteroides sp. | reverse complement strand
GATATTAATAACAGATAATATAAAGCTTTTATTCTTTCCTTATCTTTTTATAAACAGGTAGTAAATAACTATGTATGAGAAATGGAAGCCTGTAGGAGAGTGAAAGAGAGAAGGGAGGAGTGGGAGAAAAAAGCAGGAAGAGGGGTTAACCTATTTTCCTTCCATTTGTTATACTAAACAGAATGAGCATCAAAGAGCTGCAATTAGTAAACAAGCGATAAGCCCTGCGACTACGGAAACTGGGCTTTGACTGGAAGGTGAGGGAGATCTTTATTCCTGTACAAACCCGTTCTTTTATTACGGATACCATGGATATCCGGGAGAACTGGAATCGTTTTACAGAGATCATCTCCCGCCCTACGGTAGCCCTGGCTTTGCAATGGATGCGGGAGGTACACGAGTGTCGGTGTGAGGTCTATATAAAAGATCTCTCTACCGGATGGTATGGAGGTTATTTCCATTTTCCGGATATGGAGGAACGGATAGAGACCAAACCTTTTCCTACCCGGGATAAGGCGGAGAGCGAACTGCTTACCCGTGCTGTGGATTACCGGATCCGTTACCTGCTGATGAAACGGTAAGGGGAAGTTCTTTGCCTGTCAGGGCATAGTAGATATTCTGTAATTCGTGTATATAGCGGATGGGGTGTCCCATATATCCGCAGCCGGCTTTGCCTACCATCCTGATGTAGCCGGTAAAGTAGAGGTAATATCCATCCAGTATATCTATTTCGTATTTAAATCCGCGGGTCATTTTAAATCCGGATCTCAGCAATAACTCCCGGGTAATGGGCAGTGAGCGGTAACGTGGGAGCTCCTGCAGGATGTTCCACAGGTTACGGAAGGTGATCGTCACTATTTTCCGGCCCGGGGCCAGGATTAGGTTACCGATACGGATCTCTTTTTCACTGATACGGGCAGGTACTCTTACCGGGATTTTTCTCTTCAATACTCTCTTCATCCTCTTCTCTGGTTTCTATAGCTTGATAAGCAGCAACAAAAGTAGAGGTTAGTTGTGTTAAGGAATATCACTGAATGAAAAGTTTCATTATTAATCCCTAAGGGAAAGGATTAATTTTTTTTAACCGGAACTTAATTTAGTTGCGACCACTCTTCTCTGGAAAGGGTGATCTCCACGCCGGCGGAGTATAGATCAGCTCCCATCGGGGGATTCCGTTTGGTCAGGCGGATGGTTATCCGGCTGACCGCAGGGAACTCTGTAAAGAACCGCCTGAGGATCCGTCCGCAGACATGTTCGAGCAGTCGGGAGGGAGTGGCCATCTCCTCTTTCAGGACCTGATATATACCCGCATAGCTAACGGTATCTTCTACCCGGTCGGTAAGAAGGGCCCGGCTGAAACCGGCCTGTAACTTTAGGTCGATGGTAAATTCATTCCATACGACCCGCTCCTGCTCTCCTACTCCGTGGTAAGCATGGAATTTTACCTGGTTCAATACTATATACATGGGGTACTCCATAGAGGGTAACGTTTTTGAAAGAGTGAATAAATTATACTTCCCGGCCATTATTACGGATCAAAGCAGCAACCTGGTAATTGAATTTATCGGCTTTCAGCAACTCTTCAAGGGTAATATGCATACGCCAGCGCCAGTAGTGGCGGGGATTGGAGGGTATGTTGATCCGTTCTGCCTCTATATCGGGATTGCGGATCTCTCCGTTGATGGAGAACCAATCCTGCAATGTAAGGATGGCGAGCATAGAGGGAGAGGCAAGGTGATTTTTTACGACCTCTTCGCAAATTTCGGGTGTGGCTTCGCCGGGAGCTTCGCCTTCGAGGTGGAGTACATATTCATAATAACGCTGGGTTTGCAAAGGATTCTCTTTCCACCAGCCTCTCAGGGTAGACATATCGTGGGTGGAGATGGTATAGACGGAGTGATAAGGGTACTCTTGCAATACACCGAATTCGTATCCCAGGTTCTTGGGCATCCGCTCTATCTCCAGGCTTAGTATCTGCAACTGGTTCATAACCTCGGGCACGCAGTCGGGTACCATACCGAGATCTTCTCCACAGACCAGCATACGGGTAGCGCCGATCAGTCCGGGGAGCTTATCGAGTGCCTGCTCTTTCCAGAACCGGTTGTGCCTGCGATAGTAAAAATCGTCGTACAGGCGGTTAAAGGCATCTTTATGGGGCTGGCTGAGGGAGCGGTAGATATAGTCATCCTGTACAGCGATACGAGGATGGAATTTATCGGTCTGGTAGGGGTCGCGGATAAAGAGCACATTGCTGATGAGGTGGTAGAGTCCCTCCCGGATAAGGATACTATCGGGATCGTTCCTATCCCGGAAAGCCTCCTGTACTTTCCGCTGGGTATTATAAGCTTCCCGCATCCGGTACACCTGCCAGGTATCGGTGGTTTCCAGATAACCGGCAATGACATATTGGGTATGCGGACCAAAGATGGCGGGCAGGAATTGTTCGTGAATATAGGGGTTGAGATAGAACTCTTCGTAAAAAGGAAGTCCGTAGGCTTCGATCTCCTGCCGGGTATAAGGAAGTGCGGGTGAGAAGTGGCCCAGGAGCCCGTGTACGGAATCCATAGGGATCTCCCAGATACGGAAAAAGCCCAGGATATGGTCGATGCGATAGGCACTGAAGTATTCGGCCATCTTCCGGAAACGTTTTTTCCACCACTCATAGCCATCCTGTTTCATCAGGAACCAGTTGTAGGTAGGAAAGCCCCAGTTCTGCCCGTTCACTGAAAAATCGTCGGGGGGAGCACCGGCTTGTCCGTCCATATTGAAATAGTGAGGTTCGGCCCAGGCTTCCACACTGGTACGGCTGATCCCGATGGGGATATCTCCTTTGAGGATGACTCCCTTGCGGGCGGCATAGAGGGCTGCCTCCGAAAGCTGGGTATGGAGATGGTACTGGATGTAGTAATAGAATCCAATCTCCCGGGCGGTATCTTTACCGGGGGCACAGAGTTGTTCAATCTCTTCAGCGTTATAAGCTCTATACTGGGGCCACTGCTGATAGTCAGGCGTCTGGTACAGATCTCGCAGGTAAGAGTAGACAGCGTAGGGTTTTAACCAGCTGTGATTGTTCTCGTAGAACCTGCGGTAGGTGTCGGAGGTCATTACTTCCATGCCTTCCTGCCGGTAGAGCAGGCGGAAATAGTCCCACTTGTGGCGACTGACGGATTCGAAGTCTACCTGTTGCAGGGCATTGAGTTCTCTCTGCCTGGCGGCATAATAGTCTGCCTGTTGCGGATCGTGGAGGTTTCCCATACGGGAAAGATCCATATAGACCGGATTGAGGGCATAAATGGAGATGCTGTTGTAGGGATAGGAATCCATCCAGGTATAGGTCATCGTGGTATCGTTAACGGGAAGAATTTGTACCACTTTTTGTCCGGTAATGGCAGCCCAGTCTACCATTTTGGTGAGGTCGTCGAAATCGCCGATCCCAAAGCTTTTTTCCGAGCGCAGAGAGAAAACGGGAATGGCTACACCGGCTGCTTTCCAGGTGAAACCGGAAAAATAGGGAGCAGGAAGGGTAAGGACCACCACTTCATTCTCGCCGACAGCCGGCCTCTGGAGGATGCGGTTGGAAGACTCTTCCCACATGACTACCCGCTCTTCCTGCGGGTGCCAGAGTACGAATTTATACTCCAGGGGGAAGTCTGCCTCTTCGGCGTTGAGGGTAAACTGCCAGGTAGGGAAATAACTATTGTTAAGCAGTACTGGCCGGTTATCCAGCCAGTTACCCAACTGGGAGCCGTTACCGGTTACAGCCAGTCGGCATCCCTGCGGAAGTACGGGTAAAGTGGTTTGCAAAAGGATGGTTTTCGTATAGAGCGGCAATGTACCGGGTTCCTCTTTTTCACGCGGGAATATTCCGCTGAAAGGGGAAGAGTAGAAACAGGAGTTTTCCGGTTGTTTCCTCCACGAGTCGTAGAGATAGAAGTTCTTTTCTACTGTTTCCGGTAGCCAGAGCATACGGGGGGAGAGATGCCACTCTTCCCGGACCAGAACTCCGTCGCGGGTAAGGAGGTAGTAATAGGCCATCTCACCGGTGTAAGTAACGGGTATGCTTCCCTGCCAGTGGACTCCATCGGTGGTATGAAGCAACAAGGCATGTGCCGGAGTGTTACTGCCCAGTTCGGCGGGAGTACCACAGACTCTGATCTCTTCTCCCCAACGGGTCTGGTATTCTATAGAAAAAGATAAAACCATATATTTGCATATTTATTGACCGGATACCTGGTTGCTTTATGGTATGTTGAGAGGGGGGGGTGAAGCCCTCATTCAGAACCCACTGGCTGGGAAGCCGGCGGCAACATCAGACACTGTAAAGCCGGCGGGAACCTCCTGTTTGTAAACACTGTTTTTCCTTATTTGTTGAAGGAAATTTCCCTCTTTTATCCGCAACGGGAAGTACCACAGGATTTACAGATGAGACACCCTTCCTGATATACGAGCGATTCCTGTCCGCAGTTAGGGCACTTCTTTCCTCGGGCCTCAGTACCGTTCTGAATATATTTTTTCAGGGCACGTTCCACCCCGTTCTTCCAGGTATTGATATTTTCACTATCTAGCTGCAAAGAGCCGACCAGTTTGATCACCTGCTCGATGGGCATGCCCCAGCGTAATACGCCGGAGATCAGTTTGGCATAGTTCCAGTACTCTTTATTGAACTTCTCGGAGAGGCCTTCGATCGTTGTTTTGTAGCCGCGTTTGTTCTCGAACTGGAAGTCGTACCGTTTTACACCGTTCTCATCGGTATTCTTGATAATGCGTCCGCTTACAACTGATTTCGGAAGCAGGATACCTTCATCGTCGTCCTGCAACCCGGTAAAGATCTCATATGGACGACCGTCCATCAGTCCTACAAAGGCAACCCATTTCTCTTTATTATTCTGGAAACGGACTACATCTGCTTCGAGTACTTTGGGGCGTACCTCTACTACGGTAGGGGGTTTGCAGGGAGGGAGTTCCTCTTTTTTGTCGGACTTGGCGGAGATAAGTACTCCGGAACGGGAGCCGTCGCGGTAGACGGTACATCCTTTACATCCTGATTTCCAAGCCTCTACATAAAGTCGGTTCACCAGCTCTTCATCCACATCGTTGGGTAGGTTGATGGTTACACTGATAGAGTGGTCTACCCATTTTTGTACGCGTCCCTGCATCTTCACCTTCATCAGCCAGTCTACATCGTTAGAGGTGGCTTTGTAGTAGGGTGAACTTTCTACCAGCTTATCGATCTCTTCCTGGGTATAGCGCCGGGTGGGATCGTATCCCTGGGTCTCCATCCAGGTAATAAATTTAGGGTGGAATACCAGGTACTCTTCAAAAGCATCGCCGGTATCATCGATAAAATCGATACGTACGTCCGTATCGTTGGGATTTACCTTGCGGCGACGTTTGTAAACGGGCAGGAAAACGGGTTCGATACCTGAAGTGGTCTGGGTCATCAGGCTGATGGTTCCGGTAGGAGCAATGGTAAGGCAGGCTATATTGCGGCGACCGTACTTTTTCATCTCCTGGTAGAGTTTCGGGTCGGCTTCGCGTAAACGGGAAATAAAAGGATTTTTCTTTTCGCGCTCTGCATCGTATATCTCAAATGCACCCCGCTCTTTTGCCATCTGTACTGAGGAGCCATAGGCTGCTAGGGCAATGGTTTTGTGTACCTCTTCAGAGAAGGTGTTGGCCTCTTCGGAACCGTAGCGGTATCCCAATGCGGCGAGCATATCGCCTTCGGCAGTGATACCGACTCCGGTACGTCTTCCCTGGCCACTCTTTTTATAGATTTTTTCCCAGAGGACACGCTCGGCACGTTTTACCTCCTCTTCTTCGGGGTCTTCGTCGATCTTCTGCAGAATGACTTCGATCTTTTCAAGTTCCAGGTCGATTATATCATCCATAATACGCTGTGCGAGCGTTACATGTTTTTTGAAAAGTCCGAAATCAAAATAAGCATCTTTGGTGAAGGGGTTCACTACATAGGAGTAGAGGTTCAATGCCAGCAACCGGCAGGAATCGTAGGGACAGAGAGGGATCTCCCCGCAGGGGTTGGTGGATACGGTCTTAAATCCGAGATCGGCATAACAATCGGGTACCGATTCACGGATAATAGTGTCCCAGAAGAGTACACCGGGTTCTGCCGATTTCCAGGCATTGTGTACGATCTTTTTCCAGAGGGCAGCCGCCTCTATCTCTTTTTTGACCAATGGATCGGGTGAATCAATGGGATATTGCTGGGTATAGGCTTGTCCGCTTGTAGCAGCCCGCATAAACTCATCGTCAAGCTTTACGGAGACATTGGCTCCTGTTATCTTTCCTTCGGTCATCTTGGCATCGATGAATGACTCCGAATCGGGATGTTTGATGGAGACACTGAGCATCAGGGCTCCACGCCGGCCATCCTGCGCTACCTCGCGGGTAGAGTTGGAGTAACGTTCCATAAAGGGAACAATGCCGGTGGAGGTGAGTGCGGAGTTTTTTACCGGGGAGCCTTTCGGACGGATATGGGAAAGATCGTGCCCTACGCCACCTCTGCGTTTCATCAGCTGTACCTGTTCTTCGTCAATTTTGATCACGGCACCATACGAGTCGGCAGGACCGTCAATGCCAATCACAAAACAGTTGGAAAGAGAGGCGATCTGGAAATTATTACCGACACCGGTCATCGGACTACCCTGGGGAACAATATATTTGAAGTGGTTCAATAAATCGAATAATTCCTGTGCAGTAAGAGGGTTGGGATACTTCTGCTCAATACGGGCAATTCCGTTCGCAATACGCCAGTGCATATCGGTAGGCGACTTTTCGTAAATATTTCCAAAAGAGTCTTTCACGGCGTATTTGTTCACCCAGACACGGGCTGCCAGTTCGTCCCCCTGAAAATATTCCATGGTAGCTTTAAAAGCTTCCTCATAAGAATAAACTTTTTTTTTCACTTTGTTTACTGTGTTACTTCATTATTTAAATTAGAATGGGTGTAGAAATGTGTTCTTGGT